>CAMDGL010000490.1 GCA_945897845.1 Chitinophaga pinensis
ACCAGTCCGGTTGAATACACAGGAACCGGCAGTTTCTTCGAAGCCGGAAATTTGTACGATACGATGAATTCGTGGGACATTCAAACCAAATATGCGAATGGAGTTCAGATGCACTTTTTTAGTGAAGATTTGTGTCGTCCGGTGATTGAAACTTACCGCGACTACAATGATCACGGAACCACATTTTTTGGTTCAAAAGGCTGGGTAAGTGTTGATCGCAATGGAATTCATGCCAGTGATCCTGAAATTTTGAAACATACTTTTACTGCCGGCGAAACCCGTTTGCTTGTTAGCGATAATCATGCAAAAAATTTCCTCGATGCCATTAAAAACAATACGCCAACAGTGAGCCCGATTGAATCGGCAGTTCGGTCGGATACCATCAGTCATTTGTGCAACATTCTGGTTCGCTCCGGAAAACCATCCCTGAAATGGGATCCTGTTACTGAAATGTTGGTTGATGCCGATGAGCATACAAAATCGCTGCTTACCCGCGCTTCCCGCAGCCCGTATGGCGATATACCGAGAGGTTAGTTGTAAGACATTTATTAGTTTGATATGATAGTTCATTATAAGTGGTGTTTGCGATTATTTAGCTCATTATCAGTATTTTGATGAGCTGTAATTTTAATAAACGTTAAAGTGAATCTTCTGATAAGAATTTTGTGAAACAACAATACAAAAAAATGCTAAACGGCTAATACTTCACACAAAAGCTTCAGATCTTCCAGTAAATGGTTAGAGTTTTGTATTATAGTGATCACTTTTATGAATTTTAAAAGCCTTTTAATCAAACGATTGTAAGGCTTTTTTATTTTTACTTTCGCCCGGCATTGACGATAACTTGGCGGTGAAAGTCCGCTATGAGCTTGGTAGTAGGAATCATTAGCCAAAGGCAAGGGTGTCGCAGGCGACTGGGAATCTGAAGGAAGCGTTCAACTGAGCTCACGCCGAAGTCTGGCGGCAAAGTTCCGACCCGAGGAACACAGCTTGTCCGCAAGGCGGGAAACATTATCAGGCATATCCGGTTGGACGAGTTTGCAATACAATACAAAATCCTAAAACTACACGGAAACCGCAGTGTAAATGGTGCGTGTACATGGAATGAAGGTTATTTTTCTTACCACTGCCCCTGTCCCGCATGACGGGAGGAGATCTCACAGACGTTCAGAAACGCAGTATGAATCACATACGGTTCCATATATCAAAAATTTGAATACCGGCTTCGTTCATGTTGTAATAAGCATACCGTAGCAGCCACATTTGTTCCCTGGTTTATGGCATAGATGAAAGGTACCGGAATCCATGGTGCTGGCGAATGCGTTTATTGGAGCTAAAACCAAAGTGTTAATAATTCCAAAAGTTAGCCCGTGAAACTTCTTCATCGTGCCGTGCTTTATTCAGAGGCAGCGCTTCATCCACAATTTCATGGTTGAATTTCGGCCTGCAGCCCGAACCGACCCTTTCCTGAGAAAGCAGCAGGAAACCTGTGCCGTTGGCAAATGAGATGTGTGAAAGCAAATGAAGAATTTTTCAGGAAAGCCGCACGTATGGTTTGTAAGGGGCAGGGTAAGTCTTTTTATCCTGCCCGCTCTACTCTGCTGGCGATATTATTTTCGACGTATTGATTTGTGTTCTTCCTTTTTCGCCGACCCAAATAGTCCGTCGATCAGGTCTTTCCGGTTCAAACGGAGCAGCTCACTTTTTATTTCCTGCTGATTTTCGCGCTGATACCAGAAAAAATATTTGCGTTGGGCCAGTTTTTCCTTCTGACTTTTAGGCGTGAATACCTTTTGCATGGTATATGGATGATAACCTGTGTAATAAATTACTGTTGCCAAAGTCATCGGAGTGGGTGTAAAATCCTGAATCTGTTCCAATTTAAAGTCAAGACTCTTGGTTTCGACAGCGAGATTTGCCATATCCACATTTTCGCACCCTGGATGGCTCGAAATAAAGTATGGAATCAACTGCTGATTGAGACCTTCTTCTTTGTTGATCTCATCAAATACCCTTTTCAGTTTGTGAAACAGTTTGAACGATGGTTTACGCATCAGGTCGAGTACCTGATCGGATGTATGTTCAGGAGCCACTTTTAGCCTTCCGGAGACATGGTGTTTAATGACTTCGCGCAAATATTCCATGTTGTTTTTATTCACCTGCGGATCGCTGGTTTCCTTCAGAATCATGTCGTAACGGATCCCGCTTCCGATAAATGCCTTTTTAACATCCGGATGCTGACGTACTTTTTTGTACAAATCGAGCATCGGCTTGTGATCGACATTCAGGTTTTTACAAACATCAGGAAAAACACACGACGGACGTTTGCATTTGCGGCAAATTTCCTCGTGAATGCCTTTCATTTTGTACATGTTGGCCGACGGACCGCCCAAATCGGAGATGTATCCTTTAAAATCGGGCATCAAAACCAGTTTGTCAACCTCTTTCAGGATGGACTCTTCGGAACGGCTGGCAATGAATTTTCCCTGATGGGCCGAAATGGTACAAAAAGTACATCCGCCAAAACATCCGCGGTGAATATTCACCGAATGCCGGATCATATTGTAAGCCGGAATTTCCTCCTTATTTTTATAGCGCGGGTGAGGCAGACGGGTGAACGGCAAATCGTAAAAACGATCGATTTCCTTTTCTTCCAGCGGCGGCCAGGGTGGATTGATAATTACTTGTTGGTTGCCAACTTCCTGAGTAAGAACATTTGCTTCCACTTTGTTCGACTCTTCTTCGATGTGCATGAAGTTTTGGGCATATTTCTTTTTGTCTTCCAAACATTCTTCGTAGGAATACAGTTTCATGCTGTTCCACTTTTTATTGGTGGCATATTGCTCTTCCTTCGACACCAAAAAAGCAGTTTGAGGAATATTGGTAATTTTCTTGTAATCAACTCCTTTGCGGATCAGTTCGGTATATTCAAGGATCGATTTTTCGCCCATTCCGTAGAAAAGCATGTCGGCACGTGAATCGACCAAAATCGAAGGTTTCAGCTTGTCGCTCCAGTAATCGTAATGGGTGACGCGGCGCAGCGAGGCTTCAATTCCTCCGACCACCAACGGAACATCGGGATACAAATCTTTCAGGATATTGCAGTAAACAGTGGCAGCGTAATCGGGGCGCTGGCCAGCTTTTCCTCCGGGGGTGTATGCATCGTTCGAGCGTTTCCGCTTGTTGGCGGTGTAATGGTTCACCATCGAATCCATATTTCCGGCAGTGACTGCAAAATACAGATTGGGCTTTCCAAGTTTTTTGAAATCGCGCAAATCGTCCTGCCAGTTGGG
>CAMDGL010000491.1 GCA_945897845.1 Chitinophaga pinensis
CGGAATTTTGGATCAGCAACAAAATCATGAATACCATCGTTGAAAATCACACAGTTTTGCAACACTTCAACAATCGAAGTTCCTTTGTGCTGAGCCGCATCGGCCAAAACTTCCTGCGTGTGTTTTACATTGCTATCGAGCGCACGTGCAAAAAAAGTTCCGCGCGATCCCAACACCAATTGTCCTGGAACAAAGGCATCTTCAATGGTTCCAAAAGGAGAAGTCTTAGTAATAAAACCTCTGTCGGTTGTTGGCGAATACTGGCCTTTGGTTAAGCCGTATATTTTGTTGTTGAAAAGAATCAGGTTAAGATCGATGTTACGGCGAACCAGGTGAATGAAATGGTTTCCGCCAATGGCCAGTGAATCGCCGTCGCCGGTAATCACCCAAACAGTTAATGCCGGATTAGCCGACTTAACTCCTGAAGCAATGGCGGCAGCACGTCCATGAATGGTGTGAAATCCGTAAGTACTCATGTAATACGGAAACCTTGAAGAACAACCAATTCCGGAGATAACAGCAAAATCTTTGTGCGCGATGTCCATGTCGGCCATTGTCTTCTGAACGGCATTCATAATGGCATAATCGCCACAACCCGGGCACCACCGAACTTCGGCAGCGCTTTTAAAATCTTTGGCAGTATAATTAAATTTTGTCATGATTAAGCCTCCAGTATTTTTTCAAATTTTTCAACTAATTCGTGTACCGAGAATGGTAGTCCCTTCATCTTATTTACCTGGTAATAATGGAGCCCCGGTACTCTATCGCGCAAATAGCTGGCAAATTGTCCCAGATTTAATTCGCAAACCACGATCTTTTTGAATTTGCTGAAAACTTCAGCCGTATTTTTTGGTAATGGTTTAATGTAATTGAAATGAGCCAGACTAACTTTCTTTCCGGCATCCTGCATGGCGCGCACCGAACTGATCATATGACCATAAGTTCCGCCCCAGCCAACAACCAGCAAATCGCCTTCAGGTTCGCCAACCACTTCCAGTTCAGGAATCATATCGACCACTTTCTCCACTTTAGCTGCGCGGATTTCGGTGTTAATGTGGTGGTTTTCCGGATCGTGACTAACGGCGCCGGCTGCATTCTTTTCCAATCCACCAATGCGGTGCTGGAAACCATCCATTCCTGGCACTGCCCATTCCCTGGCCAGAGTTTCCGGGTCACGTCCGTAAGGTTTAAATAATTCGGGATTGGTTGCTTTGCGTGGAGTAATTGGCGGCAATTCTGACATTGTAGGAACCCGCCATGGTTCGCTTCCGTTACCAAGGAATCCATCAGTTAAAAGAACCACCGGAACCATTCGTTCCAATGCAATTTTTGCTGAAAGGTAGGCGTAGTAGAAGCAATCGGATGGAGTGCTGGCGGCTATAACTACCAGTGGGCTTTCGCCGTTGCGTCCGTATAAGGTTTGTAATAAATCAGATTGTTCTGTTTTGGTAGGCAAACCGGTTGACGGTCCTCCGCGTTGCACATTAACTACCACGATGGGTAATTCGGCCATTACTGAAAGTCCTAGTGCTTCCGATTTTAAGGCGAATCCAGGACCTGAAGTTGAAGTTACAGCCAAATGGCCTGCAAATGCAGCTCCAATGGTGGTACAAATTCCGGCGATTTCGTCTTCTGCCTGAAATGATTTTACACCAAGATCTTTTCGTTCTGCTAAAGCCTGCAAAACATCGGTGGCGGGTGTAATGGGGTAGGAGCCGATAAACAGTTCAAGTCCCGCTTTTTCTGCAGCAGCTACAAATCCCCAGGCTGTAGCAAGGTTTCCGTTGATGTTTCTGTAAGTGCCTTTTTCAATTGGTGCAGGGTGCACAATGTATTGCGGAGTTGCCTGCTGTATGTTCATGCCATAGTTGTATCCGTCGTGCAATACTTTCAGGTTCGCTTCAGCAATCACCGGTTTTTTACCGAATTTTTTCTGAATGAAACCTTCGATGTAATCCAGCGGGCGATCGAACATCCAGCAAATCAAACCTAATGCAAACATATTTTTACAACGCAAAACACTCTTGTTGTCCAATTCCAGTTCTTTCAAACTTTCTTTGGTCATGCTGGTAATTGGCACCGGGATTTTGATGTAGTCTTCCAGTTTTAACTCAGCAAACGGATCGTTTGTTTTGAATTGGGCTTTTTCAAAATTCTTTTCGCTAAACGAATCGACATCAAAAATGATCGTTCCCCCCGGATTCATAAACGCTGCATTTGCCTTTATGGCTGCGGGGTTCATGGCAACCAACACGTGAGCTAAATCGCCCGGAGTGGTAATCTTCTTTTTTCCAAATTGCACCTGAAACCCTGAAACTCCGCCAACAGTTCCCTGGGGCGCCCTGATTTCCGATGGATAATCAGGAAAAGTTGAAATGTCATTTCCGAGTAGAGCCGAAGTATCCGAAAACAAGGTTCCGGTCAACTGCATTCCATCGCCCGAATCTCCGGAAAACCGAATGGCTACTTCTTCTAGTTCAATTACTTTTGCGTCTTTCATTTGATATATAATTTAAATATCGATCCTTCTGCTATAATTTATATTCCAGCTTTGCCAAAACTAATCAAATACAAATTCTTTGACAGGACAGAGCCTGTTACTCATTTTTTAGAAGCACCAAAAATAACCAATATTTAACAAGACCGACAGGATATTGCCAAATATTTACACTGACTTTTATACATATCTATATTACTGTATTTTGTCATGCTTTACCTGAAATTAAATGGAAAATACGCCGTTTTATCTTTCAGAAATAAGCTGCCAACCCCTTGTTTTGGTTAATAAATCAGAATTCAGCTCAAGTTTAATATCTTTGTATCCAAAATTAAACGATTCGAATTAATGGCACTTATTAAAACACTTTTAGGCAAAACTCCTGAATTTGGAGATAACTGTTTTTTTGCTGAAACAGCTACTATTATTGGCGATGTGGTAATGGGAAATGATTGTAGCATATGGTATGGAGCTGTGCTTCGCGGCGATGTTCATTACATACGCCTGGGCAATAATACTAATGTCCAGGATAACGCGGTGATTCATGCTACCTATCAGAAATCACCAACAAATATTGGCAATAATGTAACAATAGCACATGGAGCAATTGTTCACGGCTGCACTATTCACGACAATGTGATGATAGGCATGAATGCAGTTGTGTTGGACGAAGCTGTAATTGAAAGCAACAGCATTGTAGCAGCAGGATCGGTTGTAAGTAAAGGAACCATTGTGGAGAGTGGAACTGTTTACGCAGGAATTCCGGCAAAAAAGATAAAAGATATTGG
>CAMDGL010000492.1 GCA_945897845.1 Chitinophaga pinensis
GCATACGACATTCCAAGAGCAGTCTCGAAGGCTGTTTTCTCGTTGGCCGACCATTTTCGGTGAATATTTCGTTCTTCCGCTAAGGGATGATCCTGTATAAATTCGGTAATTTCTGTGGAAGGAGTTCCGGGGTAGGCATAAACGCCCGACATTCCGCCATCAATGGCTCCCTGTCCGATCGCTTCAACCCCCAAAAACAAATGCTTTTGCATAGTAAGTTTTTTAATTTCAAAATCGGGGTCAAAAATAGCGGATTCTGCCAGTAAAAAGCCCATATAAATCTTGTTTTATGAATTTTGTCGGTATTTAGATTCGTTCTAAAATGTATTCAGAAAAAATGAATAAATTGGCAATTCAATTATTCAACCAAAACCAACTAATCTGATATAATATGAAAAACCTGCTGATTTTTGCTTTCGCTGTTGCGCTTCTGGCTTCGTGTCAGCCCAAACCAACTTCCAACGGATTGCCTGCCGATTTTAAAATCTTTAAAGGAACCAACGTTGCCCATTGGCTTTCGCAGTCGGAAGCACGTGGTGCCGAACGCGACAGTTTCTTTCAGGAAAAAGATGTGATAGCAATTAAAGAACTTGGCTTCGACCACATTCGGCTGCCCATTGACGAAGAACAAATGTGGGATTCAACAGGCGCTCGCCACGAGGATGCATTTAAACTGATGACAAATGGAATTGATTGGAGCATAAAACATCAGCTAAAAGTGATTGTAGATTTGCATATTTTGCGTTCGCATCATTTTAATGCCGATGTAAAACCATTGTGGACTGACCCCAAAGAACAGGAAAAATTCTACCAGCTTTGGGTAGATCTTTCTGCAGCACTCAAAAAATATCCGGTGGGCGATGTGGCCTACGAACTGATGAACGAAGCGGTAGCCGACGATCCTGAACAATGGAACAATTTAATTGCCAATGCGATGAAAACACTTCGCCCGATTGAACCTGAACGCATCATTGTAATTGGATCGAACAAATGGCAGTCGGCTCAAACTTTTGATGTTTTAAAAGTTCCGGCAGACAAGAACATTATCCTGAGTTTTCATTTCTACGAACCTTTTTTGCTTACCCATTATCATGCAAGCTGGACACATCTCCGCAACTATACCAGTCCGGTGCATTATCCCGGAGAATTGTTGAGCCAGTCAGAATTTGATGCACTTTCAGCCGATCAGCAAGCCATCGCAAAGGACTTTGTTGGTAAAACCTGGAACATGGAAAAACTGGAAGAAATGATGCAACTACCGATTCAGAAAGCAAAAGAGCTTGGACTTCAGCTGTATTGCGGCGAATATGGTGTAATTGCCGGTGCTCCTGAAGAAGACCGAATCCGCTGGTACAACGACATGATCTCGGTTTTCAATAAAAACGGCATCGCTTCGGCAAACTGGAACTACAAAAGTGGCTCGTTTGGATTGGTCATAGGTGATGGAACAAAAAATGAAGCCATGATTCAGGCGGTTACAAAAAAATAACAGATTCTTTATTTCACTCTCTTTGGTTTCTCATATTCATGTTTCATATCGTAAGGCAAAACCCAAACTTTGTCGCCTTTTTTATTGCAGAAATACAGTTTCGATTCGGAAAACTGATCTGCATTTCCATCGGCCCAGAAAGCGTAGAAATCGGGATGAGCATTTAGCGGACGGCGTGCGTAGGAGTGGTTCTGCACGCTGTTTTGGGTAATGTTGCGAACTTTTTTCCAGCTTTTTCCTTCATCCAAACTTTCCCAAAGGGCCATTTCTCCGCCGGTTCCGAGTTTTTGCGGCCCAGCCTCGGTTGGCCCAACAATTCGCCAGACTTTACCATCAACGTACAGCGAACCCATGTCGTAATTGTGGGTCGAGTTACAAACTTTGGTATAATTCCATTGCCCGTTTTTCCAATGAGCGATCATCCATTCACGTGGATCACCTTGAGGTCCGGGTTTAAAATCTTTACTGATAACTGCCAGAATTATTGGGTTTCCTTCGCTATCAAAATTCAGGTCGTTGATATAAGCCAGTTTTTTCTCGGCTTCGTAATCGTGCACCAATGCAGCGCAATGAGGATCGGTTAAAGGGGTTTGGAGTATTTTGCCATCAACGGTTTTCCATGTTTTGCCGTTATCGTCGGTTTGAACCATATAAAGGTTGGTGCGCTTGTCCACATTTCCGCCGGGATGATAATTGAATGCCGAGTAAAGTTTTCCGTTCCAAACGTTGGTGGTTTGGTAGTGACCGCCCATTCCGGCTAGTTTCTGATCGGGCGCCCAGGTTTTTCCATCCGAACTGGTTGACCAGTATAATTCGCGCCCTTTGGTGTATTTGGTAAACAGATGTAAAAATCCTTTTCCGTTGATCCACCACGGCTGCGGATAGGTTATTTCACCTTCAAGCACTTTCTCGAAACCATCAATACTGTATGGCATTTTGCTTTTAAAGATAATTCCCGGTCGGCTGGTATTGCGGCCACTTACGAAAACCCAGAGATAACCTTTGTCATCAAGCGAGATGGAGGCATTGTCGTGCGGATCGTTCACTCCAACTTTGTCGTAAACTATCACCGGTTTTGGTACAACTTTTTTCTGGTGGTCGTAATATGAAACCATTATCAGCAAATGCTTTTCGTCTTTAGCTGTTGTGCCGCCATAAGTAAAAAAGGTTTTTTTCACTTCGGGGGCATAAATGGTCATCGGGATGTGGTTTGCCGTGTAAGTTCCCAGTCCCCCGGAATATTTGTCGCCGTATTGGGATGGTTGCCCCAATGCAAACCAGATTCCTTTGTAGCCGTCCAATTTAGGGTTTTGGGCAGTTGCATTTTCTGAAAAGATTAATGCCAATAGAACCAGGCATAGAAGTGGTATATTTTTAAAATTCATGGTGTTTTATTGATAGGTTTATTTGAATGCTCCCTTCGATACATTTTATTCGATATGCTTCACTACTAGGGAAGCAAGCTAGTCAGTGAGTTGCGCTCCCGTTTCCCGTCTCCCGACTTCGGACTCCGGACTTCCTCCTATTTCCCTTTTTTCAATACCCGGTCTGCCTGATCCATGTAAAAGTTCCAATCCTTCAGAGTCAGGTTGTGAACTCCGTCGCGCACATGATAGGCTACCTGCCCATTTCTGACAGGCGTATTCAGTGCGGGCATTTCCTGGGGGAGTCGGGCATTTTTATTGTATAACTGATAAACCGGCAGAGAGTGGTAAAGTGCCAGGTATTGTCCTTTCGGGTCGGCCCATAAATCTTCGGATGCTGCTGCAACATACAAAGCACG
>CAMDGL010000493.1 GCA_945897845.1 Chitinophaga pinensis
CTGATGCTCGAATTTATTTCACATCAGATAAGTATTTCAATCGAGCGGAAAAAAGCTGAACAGGAATTAAATGCAGCACTGACAAAAGCACAGGAGTCAGATCGATTAAAATCGTCCTTTCTGGCTAACATGAGCCATGAGATTCGTACGCCGCTAAACAGCATTATCGGGTTTTCTGAATTGATGACCGATCCTGCTTTTGATTCTGGGCAACAAGTTGATTTTGCCAAAATGATTAATGCCAGCGGGACCAATCTGCTTGCTATTATCAATGATATCGTGGATATATCAAAAATTGAAGCAGGTCAGATTCAGGTAAAAAAAGCCAGTTTTTCGGCCACCCATTTAATTGCCGACATCCAAAAAGAATACTCCTTTAACGCATCGATGAAAGGCATTGAACTGAGGCCGGACCCATCGAACCCCAAACACGAGATTATTTTTGATTGCGACGAAAATAGAATCAGACAGGTTCTGGTCAATTTAATCGGCAATGCCATAAAGTTTACCAAATCAGGATTCATCGAAATCGGAATACGAACCACCGACAATTTCATTCAGTTTCATGTGAAAGATACAGGCATTGGAATACCTGAAGAAAATCACAAACTGATATTTGAACGGTTCAGGCAGTTAGAATCTGCTGAAACAAAAAAGTATGGCGGCAACGGGTTAGGGCTTGCCATATCAAAAAGTCTGGTCGAATTATTGGGTGGAACGATTTGGATAGAATCGCCTCCCGAACAAGGATCAGTTTTCTATTTTAATATCCCCCTATAAGAACAACGTTTCAAACTGAAATTGATATGCTAAAAATTCTGGCCATTGACGATAACAACGATAATCTGATCAGCTTGAAGGCCATTGTTCAGGATGCTTTCCCGGAGTCATTCTTCTATTCGGCATTAAATGGCCCAAAAGGAATCGATGTGGCAACGGCCAACGATCCGGATGTTATTCTTTTGGATGTTATTATGCCTGATATGGATGGTTTTGAAGTTTGCCAGATACTGAAGAAAAATGAACGAACACGGGATATTCCGGTGGTTTTTCTGACAGCGAATACCGGAAGCAAAGAAAGCCGTATTAACCCAACTTGCAGCTAATCCGAATGGAATTCTTACTGTTCAATGAAATGGCAATTTTCGAGTTCGGATTTGTGTACTACGGATTTTCGTTTTACAAAAGGTGCATATTTATATTTTAGTGCATCGTAAAGTTTTCGAACCGCTCGGTTTGGCTCCGAACAACGACGTATCATGATCACTTCTTCGTGATTGTTTTGAGCCAAAGTGGTTACTGCCTTTTGGGTGTTCATTGTGCGGACAATTTCGCGCCACCCGCTGCGGATGCCTTCTTGTTTTAGTTGATGGCGAACGGTGTTTACCAGCCAATAAGCCAACAAGCCCAGATGCAGGTGTGCCATCGTGTTTTCATCTTTTCGGTGATAAATGGGGCGCAGGTCAAGATCGGTTTTCAGTACCCTGAAAGTGGCTTCAATCTCGCGGATGATGTTGTAGAATTGCCATACATTTTCTTCTGATTTGGCTTCCATCGAAGTACGCAGAAAGTAAACCCCGCTCCGGGCATTGATTTCAACATCTTCTTTAACCGCCCATTTGATGGAGCTTACAATCCGAATTTTCTCTTTATCTGGTTTGTCTCCCTTCTTTTTTCCTTTGGGTTCGGGCTGGTCACACACTTGGGTTTCAATGTCAAAGTATCGCCCGATGGAAGGGTATTTTTGCTTCAGGCGACCAATGCGCTCATGCACTTTGTCTTCTTGTTTGACGCCTCCTTTTTTGGTCAAACTATCGGCTATTAGTTGCAGCCCAGCTTCGAAACGCGAACGAAACTGCTCGTTCATCGAACGCTCTTTCAGCTCTTTGGCCTGGCTTTCTACTTTCAGGTAATAATCCGTATTACGGTCGGTTTTAACCCGGCACAGTTCAATCTTTTGTTTCTGGTTGTCGGTTACCGAAACGGTGGCAGCACCAGCTTCGATGTGGTAGTTTTTCAGGTTCGAACGGCTCACGCACAGATAATCGTAGCCACCAGTCAGTATCATCTTCAGGTTTTCTTCTGTAGCAATGCCTGCATCGATTACAATCAGTGCTTTTTTTGCCGACGAAGATGTTTTGATGCGCAACTTACTGATCATTCCTTCCAACGTTTTGCTGTCGGCCATGTTGCCTTCCAAGATTGAGGAGTATTTGATAAAACCTTCAGGATTAATTACCAGACCCAGTACTACCAGTTTGGCATCGCTGCGCTTTTCCTTGCTACGGCCATATTTGGCCAGTTTGCTGCCCTGTTTCCGGCCTTCAAAATAAGTGTTTGTCAGGTCATAAAGTATTATTTTATCCTGAATATCAAACAATTCATTGGTGCGCGTTGAAAGGTGTTGCTCCAATGCTTCTTTTTCGGCGTACAGTTTTTTCGAGATGGAATACAGGCGGTCTTTGGTAATTTGTTCTATGTTATAACCGGTGATCTCGCAAACTGCCGAGTTTTCTTTGATCCACCGGGTGGTTTCCAGCTCCGAGGCTGGATAAACTGCTCGGCTGATGATGTGGGTCTGTGCCAGGCGAACATCATCTTCACTCCATCCGAGACTTTCCAGAAACAGGGCTATCTGCAACTGGCGAATGGCCTGATAAGACATCCATTCTGATCCAATCTCGCGAACATCTTTATTGCGGATGCTGTTCAAATCGATCAGTTGAAGGTCTTTCCCGTTTTTGGATGCCTTTTTATCCTTCTTCTCAATAAATACATCGATGCGTTTTTCGGCAACCATTCGCTTGAAAAACTCATCGACATGAGCCAGTACAGTTGGATCGTCGGTATAAGGAAGTTCAAACAGGGGCTTATCGTGGTTGGCTACTTTGGCGGTGAGTATTTTCTGTATCAGGTTCAACTGGTCGGTGTTCAGCCCATCCAGATATCCGGCATTCAGCATGGTACGATGGCATACCCGGTCGCTATGGTTGCGATAGCTCTCCACTAATCGGTAATAACCGCAATAGACTCCCGTAGCTGGATTGGTGCGCATGGATACTTTGAAATACATGGCCGCAAGTTACACCGCAACTCGCTGATATACAATACCCCCTTGGGGACTACAAATGAAAAACCAGAAAAACCTACAATTGAATATCAGGCATTTACAAAATAATCACTCCAAATATCACCTCATTTAACCAAAAAAAACTGCATTTACCCTTATTTTTTATCCAATTTTACAGGAAAAGCTGCAAGTTGGGTTAA
>CAMDGL010000494.1 GCA_945897845.1 Chitinophaga pinensis
TTGCTTCCGGAATTTCAGAAATCCAAAAATGGTATATTTTAGAAATGCTGAATTTACTGGGTCATACTTTTGAAACTGCCGAAGAAAAACTGGAAGGCTATGCCCTGCTTTCGGCCATGTTGCCCACCTATTTCTGGTTTCAATGGAACGAACTGGAAGCACTTGGAACTCAAATGGGACTAACCGAAACAGAAAGCCGCGAAAGCGTTTTCGAAACCATGAGCGCCGCGCTGAATACAATGTACCACTCAGGAATGAAACCTGCCGAAGTGATGGATCTGATTCCACTAAAACCAATTGGCGAAAGTGAAGCACAAATCAAAGGTATTTATCAGGAAAAACTGATGGGTTTGTTTGGAAAGATAAAACCATAAATACTGAAAAAGATTATTCTTTAGACAATGTTGCCGTGGTGTTCGGGCTGATAATTATCGGTTCCACTATTACACCCGGCAACTCATTTACTGCGCAGAATCACCACCCTTTTTTGATCATTATAAATCATTTCAAAGCCAAATTTTTTGGCAATAAATGAGAAAGTACCGGCATGGTAAAAAGTGACATGCGTAAAATCGCTGGTGTAATACCAGTCGGGAAATTGTTTTTTTTCTGACCAGAAGTCGGTCATTATTACCAATATTCCATTGCTTTTCAGCAGATTTTTAATTTGCGCCAATTCTTTCGCCGGATCGAAAAAATGTTCAAAACATTCAGTCGCAAAAATGAAGTCGAATGGACCTTCAGGCATTTCAGGATAGAATATAGGATCATAAATACCGCAGCAGAAGTTCTCCTCATTCAGCAACTTACTCAATGTCGGATTCGGGCCACAACCATAATCAAGGCCAGTCATTTCTTCAGAAATATACTTCTTTGCCGGATCGGTTGCCTGTTTCAAAAACTGCACGTAGCCTTTGTCGGTTATACTATTTTGGTGTTGCCGGTATCTCTTTTCTTCGGATTCGGACGATTGCAGAAACTGTTTTTCGGCAAACACGAGTAGGCATTGTTTGCAATATCCTAAAAACCGACCTTTACGATCTGATAGGGTTTCAGAAATTTCCTGACTTTTACATAACGGGCATGAAACCACACTTTACTAAGTTGCGGGCAAGGAAAATAATTATAAACCTATTCCAATTCAATTACCAAAATACCAATCCGGGTATCCAGTCCCATTACCGGACTAATAATTTTATCACCTGTTTCACCATTGACATGAAAAGTATTTTCTGCCTGAAGGATCAAGGCATCTTCAATGGTGGCTCCTTCATCTTTTTTATCGCTCGATAATAAAACCTTAGCAGTAACAGGATCGATAAGTTGTACTTTTCTGATATTTAGTTCTTTCACAAAAGCGGAGAAAAACTGGTTAACCTGTTCCATGTTCTGACGGGTCATTTCACTTCTGATTGCCCATGAAAAAACTTTGGAAGTAAGTTCCATGTTCGAAAGATGCAAGCTGTCCATCCTCTGCTCGTAAAGGCTTACCAATTGTTCCTTTTCGGTTGCAGAGCGCTTTTCGATGATTTGAATTTTTATGACTGCCCAAAGGAGAATGATGATTATCACAGCAACAAGAAAAAAAACAAACCAGTGCTTTTTAACGAATGCGAGGATTTTGCCTTCTTTTTTTTCTTCTGAATTTTCTTCGTTTCGCAACTGCTGTTTCTCATTTGTTTTCATAATTGAAAGTTTGTAACTAATCAGTTTCTTTTGTAATCGGCTATGGTGTTCAAAGCAAGTAAAACATTCTGTCCATTTTTTATGGCAGTATCTATAATAGATCTCAGTATGGCAAAATTTTCAGCAGCTTCAAATATCTTAAACTGCCCAGATATTTTCTGTTTTACTTTCACATTCCGGATTGCCCTTTCCGAACCATTGTTATCGGGAGGGACATCGGGATGGTAAAGGAATGTCAAAATATGATCACGGTATTTGATTATTCGCTTTTGAAAAGTGATCAATTCTGTATGTTTCGGATTCAATGGTTCTTCCAACAAATCATTCAACTCCTTTTCAAGGTTATCTCTTGCTTGGTTCGGGCTATTGTAATCAGCAGGGATAAATTCCTTCTTAAGTTTTTCAGCCGCAATGAGCATACTGCGAAAACTTTTAGGCCAGGTTGTTTTGTAAAGCTTCTCCAGATATATGGTTTCGCGTTCCAGATGGGAGGAACACATTTGATGCCTGTCTACTGGTGTTTGAAAATGAGCTTTCCAAAAATCATGTACAAGAGTAACCTCTTTCGATATATCGGCAACATGTTTATTAATCGTGGCAGTTCCCCTGTTGGTAGAGGCAGCAATATATGTAGCTCTATTGTTTTGCCATGTCCAGAACCAATGCTTCTTTCCATTGATCTTCATGCCAGTTTCATCAGTGCCGATAACACTGCTGTTCAAAACACTTTTCCGGATCAATTCATAGGCATCGGCACCTTTGGCTGCCAGCCGGTTAAGCAGGCAATGCAACCCACCCTCGCTGATGTTCGCCCCCATAAGGTCATGCAACAATTCCTGAAGCCTTTTAAAAGGCAGATATTGCCTGACATTGAGATATCCAACCAGGGATTCAATATTCCTACCATAGCTTACCGGGCTGTCTATCCCATCAGGAAACTCACTCTCTACAACCTTTCCACATGTACACTTGCACCGATAAACCTTGTGTTCGGTAACAATCTGTCTGATTGGCGGAATGTCGATCACCTGTCGTTTGCCAAAAAATTCAAATGGCTGATCGTTCAAATCCTTACCGCACTCAGGGCAAAAACATGCGCGGTGTTCGATAACCTCATCCGGGGTTTGGGTCATTTCCAGTGTTTTTCCTTCATGCCCAGGTTGGCCACCTACTTTACGGTCGCTTTTTTGCCGAAGGCTGCTGGTGTGCTGTACCCTGTTTTCATCCTTGGAAGGAGGTATAGAGCTATTGTTACTGTCTTTTCGGGTCTTGTATTTTTCCAGCTCATGTTCCAACTTGTCAATTTTTGCCTCCAACCTAACAATCGTCTTCGCCTGTGCTTGCACAAGGTTGATCAATTCTTCTATAGTTATATGATGGGGCATCTGATTGATTTATACAGCAAAGCTATTTCTGAAATCAACTATATCAAAGAACTTAACTACTTATTTATCAACGCACATAAAAGGTTTTTGTTAGTAACCATTGGTTTTCCAATTCGTCAGACTGCAATCACTTATAACCCGTTGATAGAACATCTAAAATTGTTAATAACGTAGTATTTTTAAAACTGATTAGTTACC
>CAMDGL010000495.1 GCA_945897845.1 Chitinophaga pinensis
TACTGGTTTTCGGCCAAAAGAGAAATGAATTGGCACCAACCCCTCCGATGGGTTGGAACAGTTGGAATTGGTTCGGAAAACAGGAAATTAATGAACAAAACATGCGTGAGTGCATTGATGCCATAGTCGATCAGGGCCTGTTAGCTGCCGGATATGAATATTTTGTGGTTGATGGCGGATGGCGAAACACAAAACTTGGATCCAACGGAGAATTACTTGCGCATCCGGTAAAATTTCCCAGCGGAATGAAAGCTTTGGCTGACTATGCCCATTCTAAAGGTCTGAAATTCGGTCTGCATACAGTTCCCGGAACTCACGATTGTGGTGGCGATCCTGTTGGTGGTTACAACCGGGAAGAAATTCATGTAAAACAATTTGTTGACTGGGGATTAGACTTTGTAAAAGTAGATTTGTGCAGGCAAACCGAAGACCCTTGTTCTACATGCGAAAAAACTAAAAATGGTTGGAGTGAAGAAAATACAAAAAATACCTACCTGAAGTGGAGTAAGCTGCTGAATAACTGCGGAAGAGATATTTTATTTAGCATTAGCGCCTATCGCTTTCGGGATTGGTATCCTGATTACTGCAATATGGCTCGCTCAACTCAAGACATTAAATCCAGGATTACCAATGGCGCAATTTTTAATTCTTCTGCCAGAGAAAATAAGGGTTTTATGACAGTTATGGCTATTGCCGAATTTAATAACCGCTCGGCAAAAGCTGCTGGCGATGGATTCTGGAACGATCCGGATATGATAGTTACAGGAGTACAGGGCCTTAATTTTGAGGAGCAAAAAAGCCACTTTGCGTCATGGTGCGTAATGTCGTCTCCTTTAATTCTGGGTAATGACCCAAGAAAAATGACTGTTGAAGAAAAGTCAATTATTTTAAACAAACAGGCAATTGAGATTAACCAGGATCCCACAGAGCAGGGAAAAAGAATAAAAAAAGAGAATGATATTGAAATTTGGCAAAAACAGCTGAAGAACGGACAAAATGCCTTGTTAATACTGAACAGCAACAGTCAGGACATTAAAGATTACAATCTTAACCTGTCAGAATTCGGAATAAAAAATAAGAAGAAACGAAATATCACTGAAGTATATTCCGGTGCCAAGATTGAACCTAAAAAGGGAATGCTTTCGGTTAAAATTAAGCCTCATGCATGTATTTTTCTGAAAATCGAATAATGGGAAAAAGCTTTCCCAATATCAATATGACATATTTTAATTTTAATCCATGAACATCAAGAACATACCTTTAAATATCCTGGCCTTGGCAGGTCTTACCGCAACAACGGTTGGATGTCAATCCGGTAGAATGAAAGCTGACCAGTCCTTTATAAAACCAAATGTTGTGGTTATATACCTCGACGATTTAGGTTATGGAGATTTGAGTTGCTATGGCGCAACCCGGTTAAATACCCCGAACATTGACAAACTAGCCAATCAGGGCGTTCGGTTTACCAATGGCTATTCAACATCGGCCACGTGCACTCCAAGTCGGTATGCCTTGCTGACAGGACAATATCCCTGGCGGAACACGGATGCAAAAATATTACCTGGTTCAGCGCCTTTAATTATTGATACCGCACAGATGACGATTCCTAAAATGTTAAAGGAACAAGGATATCACACCGGCATTGTTGGTAAATGGCATCTCGGTTTGGGCGACGGTATTGTTGATTGGAACCAGCGGGTTTCACCCGGGCCAAACGAAGTTGGGTTCGACTATGCCTACATCATGGCCGCAACGCAGGACCGAACGCCTACGGTTTTTCTTGAAAACGGATTGGTCGCTGGTCTGGAAAAGCACGACCCTCTTTTGGTGGATTATGAAAAGAATTTTGAAGGAGAACCTACCGGTCTGGATAACCCGGAATTGTGTACCATGAAATGGCACCACGGGCACAACAATTCCATTCACAACGGAATACCCCGTATCGGTTTTCAAAAAGGCGGAAAATCGGCCTTATGGGTTGATGAAGATATGGCTGATGACTTTCTTGGAAAAGCGCAGCAATACATTCAGGAGAATAAAAGCAAGCCGTTTTTTCTTTATTACGCCTTGCAGCAACCTCACGTTCCACGCACTCCAAATCAGCGTTTTGTTGGAACTTCAGGAATGGGGCCACGCGGCGATGCCATCATTGAAGCCGACTGGTGCGTGGGTGAATTGATAAAAACGCTCGAAACAGAGGGTCTGCTCGAAAATACGCTGATCATTTTCTCGAGCGATAACGGGCCGGTATTGAATGATGGCTATTATGATGATGCAGTTGAAAAACTAGGAAATCATAAACCTGCCGGACCACTCCGTGGCGGAAAATACAGTTTGTTTGAAGCAGGTACCCGTATCCCGTTTATTACTTACTGGAAAGGCAAAATTCAGCCAAAAGTTTCAGATGCTCTAATATGTCAGATGGATATTATGGCATCGATTGCTAAATTGATTGGCACTGAAGAAAACAGCACCGACAGTGAAGAGTATCTCGATGTATTGATGGGAACAAGTGATTCAGGCAGAGAAAGTCTGGTAATTGAAGCCAATACAAGAACCGCTTTGCGCAAGGGCGACTGGATCATGATTCCAAATTATGACGGTCCGGCAATAAATAAGGAAACAAACATTGAACTGGGAAATTCGGAAGAATATCAATTGTATAATTTGAAAGATGATATTGGTCAGCAAAACAATCTGGCCAAATCGAACCCTGAAAAGCTGAAAGAAATGCTCGATGCCTTTATTACTTTACGTGGTGAAGGATTCGAAAAAACTGAAAAGCTTGAATTACATTAATTGGTTTCATCAATCTGCAAAATAATAACTATAAAGAAATGTGATGATGAATACAAAATATGTTAATGTGCTATTAATGTCGCTTGCGGTAGTTCAAGGCGGATCCCTTCAGGCAGAAAAAAGTGTTAAAAAGAAGCAAAAGCCTAACATCATAATGGTTATGAGCGATGACCAGGGATGGGGCCAGACAGGATATTACAACCATCCAGTTCTGAAAACACCGAATCTGGATGAAATGGCTTCTCATGGACTGCGTTTGGATCGGTTCTATGCCGGTGCTCCGGTTTGTTCACCAACCAGAGCCAGCGTACTGACCGGGCGTTCGAATGATCGTACAGCAGTCTTCAGTCACGGGTATCCCATGAGAAGACAAGAGAAAACTGTGGCTCAGGCACTTCAAAATGCAGGTTACCATACCGCACATTTTGGAAAATGGCATCTGGATGGTCTTAAGGGTCCCGGTGTTCC
>CAMDGL010000496.1 GCA_945897845.1 Chitinophaga pinensis
CGGCTTTCGCGCGCATCGGTAAATGCGCCTTTCACATGTCCAAAAAGTTCGCTTTCGAACAGGGTTTCGGTTATCGCACCCATGTCAACACTCACCAAAACTTCTTCGGCCCGGTTCGAAAGCCGGTGAATTTCCTGTGCTATCAGCTCTTTACCTGTACCGTTTTCTCCGGTAATCAGCACATTGGCATCGGTTTTGGCCACCTTTCGCACCAGGTTCAGCACATGCATCAGCTGGGGCGAAGAGCCAACAATGAATTTCTGTTCGCGGTTGATCTCTTGTTTCAGCCCCTTTTCCTTTTCCTTCAACTGGCTGACCTCTTTTTTCGACAAGTTGAGTTGAAGCGCCGATTTCAGAGTGGCCAGCAATTTGGCATTGTCCCAGGGTTTCAGAACAAAATCGGTAGCACCGGTTTTCAGGGCTTTCACGGTCAATTCAATGTCGCCGTAAGCCGTGATCATCACCACCGAAATCTCCGGATTGGTTTCACGGATGCGTCCCAACCAATAGATGCCTTCATTTCCGGTATTAATCCCGGCATTAAAATTCATATCGAGAACAACCAGGTTATACTCTTTTTTTCGCAGTTCCGAAGGAATCTGGTTGGGATCGGAAAGGGTAGATACGGTTTGAAATTCGGGTGACAACAATATTTCCAGCGCACTTAAAATGCTTTTGTTATCATCTACAATCAGTACGTTTCCTTTGGCCATAATTTTTTGATTTATACTTTTGAGTAATCCCTTTATTCATCATCTAAGAAATTCCGTCCGAAAGAAGTATTTGGCATTGAATAACATTTCAGTGCGGACGGTTTTTTTTGTCGCCTTTCTGTCCGTTGCCTAAAGGCAAACAGCCTGTCCCGATTTTTATCGGGAGCAAAGGATAGCACTAGAAATAAGCAGTTTGCTCGATCAGAACGATATCCTTTGCCGTCACATTCATTTGACGGACAGGGATGCCCTCCAAGCCGTAGTGCCGTAGGTACGAAATAATTCCGTTGACCAAAGTTACCAGACTTACCAAACAAAGGCAATGGCCTGTCAAATTATTTTACACATTCTTGTCAATTATTTTTACTGATCAGGAATAACACAGAACCTTATCGTTTGAATATATGCAAGTTATCTTTTTGGCATTATTATGGCACAGCTTTTCACAAAACAATTAAACAATGAGGCAGAAAGATTTCATACTAATTTTAATTTTTGGATTTCTTACCGGAAATGCACTGGTTGCACAAACCAACTGGAACCTGAACCGGTGCATTTCCTTTGCCATCGAAAACAATTTGAGCCTGAAGAAAATGGAAATTCAGGAGAAGATGGCCACCGAAGACCTGAATCAGTCGAAACGCAACCTACTTCCGGGGGTAAGTGCTTCATCACGTGCCGGGATTAGCTTTGGCCGGTCGGTTGACCCCAACTCCAACGACATTGTGAACAATGAATTTTTCAACAATACCTACGATATTGGGGCATCGCTTACACTCTTTAATGGTTTCAGAATGCTGAACCAGATTGAATATCAGAAATTCAGGAAGAAAGCCAGCGAACTCAACCGGTTAAATGCCACCGACGATTTGGCTTTTGGAGTGATGAACTTGTATTTTGATGTGCTGTACCAGCAAGGAATGCTGAAAATTGCTGAAGAACAAGTAGAAACATCGCGGCTGAACCTGAAAAAGATGGAAAAACAGGTGGAATTGGGCATAAAATCAAAAACTGATTTGCTCGAAATGCGTGCCAACTTTGAAACAGAAGAATTGCGTCGCATTCAGGTTGAAAACAGTCTCAAAACAGCTAAACTTCAGTTGAAACAACGAATGAATCTTGCAACAGAAGGTGATATGGCTTTGGAAACTGAAAATAATCCGCTGCTTGTTACCGAAAAACAAAATCAGCAAAACTTATTTCAGGCTTACACGCAATGGTCTCCCTATTATCAATCGTACGAAGCCCAGCTAAAAGCCAGCCGCAAATCGCTTGCAATCAGTCGTTCGCAGCTTTTTCCATCTGTAAACGCTTACGGTGCGTATGGAACAGGTTTTTATGAAACTACCAAAGACGATGCCGGAAAAACCGTCGGTTTCGGTACGCAATTGGATAATAACCGGAATCAATATTTGGGAGCATCAGTCAACATACCGGTTTTCAGTCGTTGGGCTGCAAGGTCGGGTATTAAAAAAGCCCGACTAGAATTAGAAGAAGCCCAAAATACGCTGGAAGAAGAAAAACAAAAGTTGTATTTTGAAATGGCGAACAACCTGAACGATTTGGAAGCTCTGGAAAAAGAATACAACCAATACCTGAAACAACAGGAAGCTGATCAGCAGGCATTTAAGGCAGCAGAAAAAAAGTTTGAGCAAGGACTGGTGAATGTGGTTGATTTTTACATTGCCAAAAATCGGTTGACCAATTCCGGAAGTCAGGTTTTGAAAGCCCGGCTTCAATGGGAAATTAAAAGGAAAGTGCTTGATTTTTATATGGGGAAAAGGTTTTGGGAGGCCCCCTCTAACTCCCCCGAAGGGGGAGAATAAAAAGCCCTGCCTAAAAAGTGGTTAATGCGTTGAATGCATAATAGATAAATAAAGATTAAAAACAATTTAAAAACACGACAAAATCCGTTGGATGGGATTCTTTCTCCCCTCCTTCGGAGGGGTCGGGGGAGGCTATATGGGAATGGATAAAGTAATTGAAAAGAAAAAGGGCATCCGGCCCAAACACATCGTCTGGGGCGTGGGAATATTGGTTATCGCTTTTTTACTCTATAAAGTGATATTTGCCGAAACCGGTTCGACCTTCCGGGCCGAAAAAGATAAGCTGACCATCAGCACCGTGGAAGACGGCTTGTTTAACGACTACATCACAGTTATTGGGAATGTAGAGCCAATCACAACCATTTTTCTTGATGCCGAAGAAGGTGGAAAAGTTGAAGAAAAGCTGATTGAAGAAGGTGAGATGGTGAAAAAAGGTGATGTAATCCTGAAACTAAGGAATAACGACCTCAACCTGAGTATCATGAACAGCGAATCGAGTATGGCTTACCAGACCAACGAGTTGCGCAACACCCAGATACAAATGGAGCAGCAGAAAATTCAGAATAAACAACAGTTGCTCCAGATTGATTATGAAATTCTGCGGCTGGCACGAAACTATGAACAGCAGAAAGCATTGTTTGACGAAGAGTTAATTGCCAAAGAAGACTTCCTGAAAGCTGAAGAAGACTATCTCCGGGCGAAGAAAAACCGTGAACTCAT
>CAMDGL010000497.1 GCA_945897845.1 Chitinophaga pinensis
ATACTCTTTTGCCATTCAAGGCTCTGTCGTATTTGTGTTTCCATAATTCCCTCTTTTTTTGTGAAATATTTTCGAGGGCATTCATTCCTTTCTTTAATTCAATATTGTTTGATGCGAAATATTCATCCAGAAAGAATTTATTGAAAATAACAATGTTGTAGTCTTTGTCGATTGACCAGATGGATTCATCGCGGTTATTTACAAGCGCGTTTAAATTGGCTTCTGATTCGGTTATCATTTGCTCAGCCTGCTTGCGCTCGGTGATGTTAACCGCGGTTAACAGACAATTCGTTGCAACATCAGAAATAATTCCTTCAACATGAACGAAATAAGTGGGAGTTCCATGCAATGACAACCTTAATTCACAGATCTGTTTCTCATTGGTTTCAAACACTTTTCGAAAAAAGTCGTTAAATACAGGTAGAGAATCAGGAGTGAGGAATTGATTGAAGTTACTGTTGATCAAGTTTGAACGTTCTTTGCAAAGCAGGTTGGCCCCACTCAGGTTCATCTGACAAATGATGCCTTCGCGGTTGAGGGTATAATATCCGGCAGGGGCAAAGTCGTAAAGTGCAGTGGCAGTGGCAGCCTTTTCAACTGCCAGCTTTAGTTCTTCATTCTGCATTTCAAGCTCAATCTGGTGTACTTCAAGTTCGTGCAGAAGTCTCACCGGGTCAGTTTCGCCCTCGGTTCCCTTCAAAAAACCCAATTCTGTTCCTCCGGCGGAGAAGCCGCCAAGTGGAGTTTTTGTGGATTTGCTGACTTTTAAATGCTCTTCCGCTTTTTGACGAAGAGAACCGCCTTTCTGCATAACATTGTCTGAAATGATTTTTGGCGAATTCATTTTTTTTCGTTTTTAAAAGTTAGTTGTGTTTTTACTACGAAAAATTTGTAACTCTCGTTACGATTTGTAAAGACCAATTCATATCATGTCAATATCTTAACCTTTCATTTTATAAAGCTTTTAAAACACTGAAATGGAACTTGCTCCCTTTTTTTTCTTCGCTTTCGATCCATATTTTCCCAATGTTTTTTTCAACAAATTCTTTGCATAAAAGCAAGCCAAGGCCGGTTCCCTTCTCATCTTCGGTGCCCAAAGTCGAATGGTTCTTGTCAATCCGGAACAACTTTCCAATCGCCTCTTTGTTAATTCCAACGCCGTTATCAGATACCGTGATTACCCATTCCTTCTGTTTTGGCTTTACTGAAATAACTATCTCGCCACCTGTATGTGTAAATTTTACAGCATTCGAAATCAGGTTTCTCAAAACCGTACTGATCATCTCTTTATCGGCCATTGCAAAAGCCAGTGGTGGAAATTCAGTTTTAACAGCTATTGATTTTTGCTGGGCAGAGCTGTTTAGTATTTTCAATGCTTCATTTGTAAGTTCAACCATATCAATACATTCGGGGACAAACGCCATCCTGCCGGTATGTAAACGCGACCATTCCAAAAGGTTCATCAACAAATCCATCGCCCTTTGCGACGAATTCTGGATAATCATTCCGTATTTCGAAATCCCTTCATAATTATTTTCAGTAATCTGCCTTGCCAGCAGGTTGCTGTAACCTATGATTGAGTTAAAAGGATTTCTAAGGTCATGGGCAATGATGGAGAAAAACTTGTCTTTGGTTGCATTGAGTTCGCGCAAACGTGCTTCACTTTCGAGCAACGCTTCCACCGCCTGTTTGCGATCTGTGATATCCTGAAATATCTCCAGAATGGCCTTTTTCCCCTGAAAGATCATTCCGGTATGGCTGATCTGGAATGTTTTCCCGCTAAAAATATCTTTCGTTTCAAAAAAGTCTGTTTTCCCGATATTTATTCCTGAAAGTAAAGGACAATTAGCACATTGACTTTTTTTGTCACAATAAAGATCCCAGCATTTATGGCTATTCGTTTTGTTCCCAAAAAGTTTTTCCAGATTTCCATTCATGAAAAGAATCCGTCCCTGCTCATCAACGATGTCCATTCCGAAAGGGATCGTTTTTAACAAGGACTCATTCAGTTCATTGCTTTCCCGTAAGGCAAATTCTGCCTGTTTGCGCACAGTGATGTCTTTGGAAATACAAATAACGGTAACGACTTCGCCCTCATTCATGTTTGGCTTGACCGTTGTCAGATACCAGCGGTCGCCATCAGGTCGGGGAACACGCACTTCGAGGACTTTTTCCTGTCTATTTTCGAAAACCCATTTAACGGCGGCAAAGCGTTTATCTGCTTCCTCCTTTGAAAAAACATCCCAGATTTTTTTTCCAATAATCTCATCCAATTTACGCCCAACCCCATCGGCAAATGCTTTGTTCACATAACGATACCTACCGTCGGGATAAAAGGTAAAAATAGGATCACTGGACTCATCTAGCAGAATGCGGTGTTTTTCTGCACTCTCGTGAAGCGCCTCTTCTGCAAATTTACGATCCGTAATATCCCTAACATTGAGTACTAATGAATTGATTCCGGGGTTGTTGAGTTGATTCGTGCCAAATGCTTCGAGATAAACCCATCCTCCGCTTTTATGCCTGTGCCGGTATTGCGCTCCACCAGAACCGTTATTGATTGCGCTTTTAAAAATTTCAACTATTTTTTCCCGATCGTCAGGGTGGATCATATTCTCAATGACAGGGATATTTATCAATTCATGAGGTTGATAACCCAGAATTTTTTCGCACGATTCGCTTACAAATTGTTGTATCCCATTTGAATCAATGAGGACAAGCATGTCGAATGAATTTGCGATGAGTTGCCTGAATTTTTCGTTGCCGGCTTTCAGAAATTCTTCCGCTTTTCTGTGTTCAGTAATGTCAACTGCTGCTATCAGAAATCTATGTTCCTGATTGGAAAATATTCCTTCGAGATGAATAAAATTATTTGGTTTATCCGGCAGTATCAGGCTCAGTTTGCAGGTTTGTTTTGAACCGGTTTCGAATATTTTCTGAAAAAAGTGATTAAAAACAGGCAGACTTTCAGGTGAGACAAAATCCCGGAAGTTTTTGTTTTCTATCCCGGTAGGCTCTTTGCAAAGCAGTGCGGCGGCACTTTTGTTTAAACTGAAAATAATACCGTCGCGGTCGAGCCTGAAATAACCGGCAGGTGAAAAATCACAAATTTCATTGTAAAGATTTTCATACTTTCTGGCAGCATGTTCTGCTTTCTCCTTTGCCAACTGAAGCTCTTCGTTCTGCATTTCGAGTTCTATATGGAGAACTTCCAATTCGTGCAGGAGTTTCAATGTGTCGGGTACATTTTGAC
>CAMDGL010000498.1 GCA_945897845.1 Chitinophaga pinensis
TAGCCGGTTTATTTTATGGCTGGTTTTATGGTATGCTTCAGGCGTTAAATACAATGAATAATAGATTCCTTTGTTGAACATCATTGAGCGGTAATCAAACTCAAATGGATTACCCGTGTTTTTTATCTCCTGAGGTTTAGAAAGTAAAATAAGCTGATTGCCAGCTACAAGCGTAGTGTCAAAATTTTCTTTGCTGAAATAGGCGATTACTTTTTCAGGTTTTGGCAGCAATCTGCTTTGTATCAGTAAAATCGTCTGATATGTTTTGGCTTTTTCAGCCGGTTTTTGGCAAACTTCAGCAAGATAATAGTCTTTCTGATCAAAGGTTCGCAAATGTTTTTCGATAATTTTTTTCGGATAAAAAACTCCGGAAAAGAGGATGCAAAGTGAAAGCAGGTAATTTTGTGCTTTACCTGTGGAAAAATTGCTGTTGTGCCAAAGTAAAATAAGGATTGAAAGCAGGATGGTTACAATAATTCCCATCCATTGCAATTCAATTTGGAGATAATGATTGATAAGGATACCAATCAAAAAAAGACTGGTAATCCTGATAAAAGGTATTCTCTGGAAGAAGCTTCGGGTAACCGGCATTTTAGCTGTTTTCACCGAATACGTCAAACACTTATGTTAGGTTTTGTTTTAAAGGGAAATTGTTTCGAATGGTAGTTTTTATGGCCTCAACCCCCGGCATTTTATATATGAACGGGCATTTTATTTTCCCGGAATTTTAATCCTGTATTTGGGTATCACTTTGCCTTTTGAGATGGCCAGTAATTTGCTTTTCAGAATTCGCTTTTTTAAAGGGTTCAGATAATCAACAAACATGATACCTTCGAGGTGATCGTACTCATGCTGAATAACCCTCGCAGTAAAACCGCTGAAAGGTTCCTCATGTTCGATCAAATCTTCGTCAAGGTATTTTAAAATGACCGATTCCGGACGAAGAACATCCTCTCTTATTTCAGGAACGCTAAGGCATCCTTCGTTCATCGACCATTCATCTCCGTATTTTTCAATTATTTCTGGATTAATAAATGCCCTTTTTATTCCGGCAGGCTCGGCCTCTTCATCGGTTGTGGTATCCAACACAAAGATCCTTACCGATTGGCCGACCTGCGGGGCAGCCAAACCAACTCCATCAGAAGTGTACATAGTATCGAACATGTTCTGAATAAAACCTTTTAAATCTTTGAAATCTTCAGTAACTGGTTCTGCTTTTTTTCTTAATACAGGATCGCCAAATACGGTCACCGGGTATATCATTTGTTGTAATTTTTTTGTTCCAAATAACTTTGTAAAATAATTGTTGCACTCACTGCATCAATGGTTTCTTTGTTTTGCCGGTCCTTCTTTTTTAACCCGGCATCAATCATTGTTTGAAATGCCATTTTCGAAGTAAATCGCTCATCTACCTGTTCCAGAGGCATGTCAGGATAATCCTTTTGAAACTTTCGTAAAAAAGGATTGATATAATTAACGGCTTCAGAGGGCTGATTGTTCATTTGCATTGGATACCCGACTATCACCTTTTCGACATTTTCCTTTGAAAAATACTCTTTCAGAAATACCCAAATTTCGTGCGTTGGAACTGTTGTCAATCGGTTCGCAATAATTTGAAGCGGGTCAGTGACTGCAATCCCAACCCGCTTTTTTCCGTAATCAATAGCCAATATTCTTCCCACAGTTTTCAATATTTGGTGCAAAAATAGCAATATTTTGGAAGAGAAAACTTTGGCACATGCTTTGTTTTAACCTGATCAAATTACCGGTAACGTTCAAAAAAATATTTTTTCACCATTTAAAACTTGAAGCCATGAAAACGATTAACGCAATGAGGCAATATTTTCCGGTTATAATTTTATCATTTGCCCTGATGGCTGCTTCGGTAGAAGTAACCGCCCAAAATAACCGGAATAACAACAAATCAGATAAAAATAGCAACCGCAAGGAATACCGAAACAACGACCGTTCAGAACAAAAATATGACAAGAAATCCGGAAATGATTATGGATACAGGGATGGGGAAAACTACGAAAGACATAATTCGGGTAAAAAGAATGGCAACTATGAGTATAGTGAAGGTTATTCCAAAAAGAACTATTCTCACAAGAACTATTCAAACCATCCAAAATATGGAAAGGTTTATCAGCGGTTCGATCATAATCCAATAGTTTTCAGGCATTCACACGGGAATTACTACTACTCCGGAAATAATTTCTACAGCTATCAAAGAGGAGTTGGGTATTATGTTATTGATCCTCCACGCCAGGTGTATTTCAGGGATTTGCCCTTCAGGTGCGAAAGAGTTTATGCACACGGACAGGCTTACTATAGGAACGGGGATTTATATTTCAGTTATTCACCCAGAGGATATGTAATTGTTCCTTCACCGTTTCAAGTTAACTTCTCGGTCAGATTCTAATAAAATTTCAAGGTTAATCAATTCGTCATTTAAATATAAACCCCGGATTTGTTCCAATTGAGACAAATCCGGGGTGTTTTTTTATTATTACCTGAAATTGTAATTGCTTCGAATAGTTAAATTTAAGGTTTAAGTTTTATTTGACTTTAAGAGTGATTGTATTGTCTTTTGGGTTCAGATCGGTCCATAAACTGTACAAAGCTCCCCTCAATAATGCCAGATCAGGTGAGTAACTGGCAAATGTTTCGATGTTTCCCATTTCTCCCACACTCAAATTTTCATCACCGGCATAATGGGCCATGATAGCCCTTTGAAATAATGGCGCTCCAATTTGGGCAAGAGATTCCGGGACTCCATATTTCATTTGCAAGGCATAATAGAAATATCCTAAGAAATGCTCAGTATGAAAGTAATTAGAATATGTCTGGAAGTTTAACCCTTCAGGGAATTCTGCATCAATCGTTGTGACCAATTTTGTCTCGCTACTCATAAAATTACCGTAAAATTCCATAATCCGGTAGGGGCTGGGCCATGAGACGAGTGACCCGGTTTCAATGTCGGTCAACGTTTTCCCATTTACTGAAAATTGGGTAACATCATTTGCATGATAGTGGCCGGTAAACACAACTTTAATTCCTGCATTCATTAATGCTTTGGCGCTAATTTGCCATGCATCGACAACATAACCAGGATCCAGATCATTTTGTCCGGAATAATGCTGCATTATTCCATGGTGCATCAATGTTAATACCGTCACGTTTTTATTACGGGCTTCTTTCATCTTTTCCTGAATCCAGCTCATTGTTGCTGGTTTGATTTTGCCGTCAA
>CAMDGL010000499.1 GCA_945897845.1 Chitinophaga pinensis
GTCGCGCTGAGATGCTATAAAAGCATTTTTAAGGCAATCACAGCAATCAGGCGACATGCTGATTTCAGGAAAAAAGTACACGGACATCAACGATACCCAAAGTACTACCATGCCAACGGAAAGTATTTTATGAGCATGAACATTCCCGGATTTCCCTCAGTCGCATTTAATAAATTTATCAGGAATGAACTGAACATCTTCTACCCGTATAAATACCAACCGGCACATCTGCAATTGGCGATATTTTCAATTACCAGTCTGTGTCCTTTAGAATGCCGTCATTGCTTTGAATGGGATCGAATAAACGGATCGGAATTACTTTCGGTGGACCAGCTCAAAATAATCCAAAAGAAAATTGAAGATTACGGAGTTTGTCAGATTCAATACACAGGCGGCGAACCAATGGTGCGGATAAACGATCTGATTGAACTCCTGAAATTTAAATCGGCAACCACCGATAGCTGGGTTTTCTCGTCGGGTTACAACCTGACGCTTGCCAATGCAAATAAGCTTAAAGAAGCAGGACTGACCGGAATCATTTTAAGCGTCGATCACTGGAATGCAGCGCAACACAATGATTTCAGAAGAAATGAACATGCTTTTGACTGGGTCGTTGCGGCAGCCGGGAATGTTGTAAAAGCAGATCTTGCATTGAGTTTATCGATTTGTCCTACCCGCGAATTTGTTTCAAAAGAGAACCTTTTTAAATACCTTCAACTTGCTCGTCGGCTCAAAGCTGGTTTTATACAGATTCTTGAACCACGAAAGGTTGGCCGTTTTAAATCCGAAGATGTAAGTTTACATCCCGAACAGGTGAAAATGCTTGAAGATTTTATGCTGGAAGTGAACAACAACCGGAAATACAGAAGGATGCCGACAATCATTTATCCTGGTTACCATCAGAGACGTTTGGGCTGTGCAGGTGCAGGTCATCGCTATATTTATGTTGATTCTGCAGGAAATATTCATGCCTGCCCATTTTGTCAGGGAACGACAGGAAACTGTTTGGGGAATGACATGTTTGGGCTAATTGAACGGTTAAAAACAAGGGGATGTCATGAATTTCAGAAAGTCCTAATAACTTAAAAATGAACATGCAATTTTTCAGCCGAAGCGAAAAGGAAAAGCTCCTTCGTCAGCGTGCAATTGTAATCTGGCTGACGGGTTTACCAGGTTCAGGCAAAACCACACTTGCTTTTACTGTGGCTGAAAAACTTACCGAAAACGGTTATTTCTGCCAGATTCTGGATGGAAATATTCTTCGAAATGGGATCAACCGCGATCTTGGATTCAATATGAACGACAGGGCAGAAAATATCAGGAGAGCTGCCGAAATCAGCAAAATAATGATCGGCAATGGCATAATTACATTGTGCTCATTTATCAGTCCAACAAACAAAATCAGAAACATCGCCAAAGAGATAATCGGACAAAATGATTTTATCGAAATCTACATCAGCACCCCGGTTGAAGTTTGTGAAGCCAGGGACAGCAATGGATTGTACAAAAAAGCCAGAAAAGGTGAAATCCCTGATTTTTCCGGCGTTTCTTCGGTGTACGAAAAGCCTGAACATCCTGACATGGTGATTGATACCAGCAACAGCAGTAATGAGTTGGATTCGCAGCGCATCATTGACTTCATACTTCCTTTGATCAGGTTTAAATGATAAAACTTTCAAATAATGAAGAGAGTGTTGCTTCTGATGGTTTTGACAATCATTTTCATTTTTGTGGAAATGGTCAATTGGTTTTGCTTTCTGCTGGATGAAATCACTTATCCAAATTGGAGGAAAACCAGTATCAGAAAACCTTTGTTTATTGTTGGAATGCCGCGCACAGCCTCAACCTGGTTGCACAAAACTCTTTTTTCGGACAGCGGGCAATTCACTTCAATGAAATCATGGGAAATTCTTTTTGCACCATCCATCATTCAGAAAAAGGCATGTAACCTGTTGGGAAAGTTCGACCGACGGTTCAATGGCATTCTTTCAAATCCGATCAAAAAGATTGACAACTTTCTATTCCGGAATTATAAACCGGGGCATCCGACCTCTTTTTTTGATATTGAAGAAGACGACATTGTGCTGATTCATATTTTATCCAACATGTTCCTGATTTTTCAGTTTCCCGGTTCGAAGCGATTGCGGAATCTGGCATGGTTTGACGTCAGGCTTCCGGAGAAAAGGAAAAAGCGGATTATGTGGTTTTTTAGGGTATGTATTCAGAAACATTTGTATGTTTATGGAAATGGGAGAACTTATCTCTCAAAAAGCCCGTGCCACACACCAAAAATACAATCACTCAAAGCAACTTTCCCCGACAGCCGTTTTGTATGCACTTTCCGGCATCCTGAGCAGGCAATACCTTCGGCCCTGAGTTTGTTTTTCCGTTATTTTAAAATATTCGAAAATCATCTGGAAATCAAAAATGTGGCAGAGCAGACATTGCAAATGGCTGATCACTGGTATGCCTATCCATTGAAAATTTTCAGTGACTGGCTTTCCGAAGATTATTTGCTGCTCGACTACAATCACCTTGTCCATTCTCCTGAAACAACCGTCTCAGAAATTTATCATCATTTTGGATTGACACTTTCTGATGAATTCAGGCAAAAACTGGTTGCCGAAAACCAGAAAAGCAAAACCTACAAAAGCAATCATATTTATTCTGTGTCCGAATTTGGGATTACCGAAGAAGAAATTCAGGAAAGATACCTGCAACTTTATGAACAATACCTAAAAAGTTCAGATGAAAGCAATCGAAAGAAAGAATCTGTACCGGTTTCCATGGTCGAAAATGGACAATCCGGGAGGCTGGATCGAGGTAACCGATACCTGTGAACTGGCCTGTCATGGATGTTACCGGCATCAGTTGAATGGTCACCGGAACCTTCAGGATATAAAACAGGACATTCGCGATACGATCCGGCTGACCAATTGCGACTGCATCACCATTGCCGGTGGCGAACCGCTCATGTATCCCGCTATCATCGAAGTGGTTGCTTACATTTCCTCACTGAAAATTAAACCCATTATTTTTTCAAACGGAGAAAGACTGACTCCTGAATTGCTGTTGAAACTAAAAGAAGCAGGACTGGCCAAAATTCACCTTCACATCGACAGCCATCAGGAACGAAAAGGATGGATTGGGAACAGCGAAAGCGAATTGAACCAGCTTCGGCAGCATTTTGCCGACCTGCTGTGGAACAATGGCAGGATTCAGTGCGGGTTTCATGTCACCGTATTCAG
>CAMDGL010000500.1 GCA_945897845.1 Chitinophaga pinensis
AGGGAAGAATCATTTTTACTGACGGGAACAAACCATCAGGATATTATGAAACGTTGAGGGTTGATAAACGATCTACTGAATTCTCCAAGTTTTACACACAAATTTATATCGAAACCAGACCCGATTATATAAGAATAAAAGATAAAAGCGGAGTTCCGTTTACCAGTATCGAAGAGTCTGAATATACCAACATATTATCCGGCAAAGACGTATCTGCCACATCAAATGCAATATTTAAAAATATTTTCGATAATGCTGTAATTCATAAGATTGACCGGGTTTTAATCGCGGATCAACTGGATACAAAATAGTTTTTAATAGAGAATGATGAATCATCCAAAGGTTTGAAAACGAAATGAAAAACATCAAAACAACTATATTATTACTGACGATAATTATCAGTTTTTCAGTGCATGCTCAGCAAAAGTCTGTAATCAGGGGCAGGGTAATTGATAAAACCGACAAGCAAGGCATTCCTGGCGTGAATGTTATTGAGTACGACCGCGCAGAGAGAACAGTGAATGGAACCATTACGAATGTTGATGGCGACTTCGTATATCAATTATCTAATCCATCAAATAAGATTGTTATAAGGAATATTGGATATAAACCTTATGAACTGAAGCTTGATTTTACTAAATCAATCATCATTGAACTTGTTTCAGATGATATCGCTTTGGACGAAGTGGTTGTAAAAGGCGAGTTAAGATCAACAGCAGGCCTGACCAATGTTGAAGAACGTGATAAAGCTACCTCATCTGTTAAATTAGATTTGTTGGAATCTTATGATGGAGGAATAACTTCGGCCGAAGATGCTTTACAGGGCAAAATTGCAGGTCTCGATATTATTTCAGCCTCAGGTGACCCCGGGGCAGGATCTCAGATTGTAATCAGAGGACTAAGTTCAATGGGAAATAGCAAACCTTTGATTGTGATCGACGGCATTCCGCAATTTAAGGTTACTAATTATCAGGACCTTAGCGGTGCCGATCAGGAGGATATTAGTAACATGATAAACATACCTTTACAGGATATTAAATCAATTGAGGTGTTGAAAGATGCCGGCTCAACTGCTATTTATGGTTCTCAGGGAGCAGATGGTGTTTTGCTGATTGAAACCAAGAAAGGGCGAATGGGTAAAGTTCAGTTCGACTATCAGTTCAAAAGAAGTGCAACCATTCAACCGCCTGCGGTTCCTATGCTCAATGGCGACGAGTATATCATGCTTCAGTTGGAAGAATGGCACAATAGCAGAGGCGTTTTCGAGGTACCTCTCGAGATTGCCTACGATAAGGATTACAAAGATTTTTTTAATTATTCGGCCAATACCGATTGGCTTGGGGAATTAACCCAAAATGGGTTGGTTAACGATCATTACTTTAGTATTAATGGCGGGGGCAAAAAAGCGAAATTTTTTAATTCGTACAGTTATGTCGATGACGTTGGGACTACCGTGAATACACGCTCAAGAAAATTCTCAACCCGCGTAAATCTCGATTATATCCTTTCGGATAATATTTCATTTCAGATCAGATTTGATTATTTCAACAATATTAACGATAAGACCTTAGACGTTAGTGGTAAAAATGTTCGGGCAATGGCCTATATCAAAGCGCCCAACATGAGTATTTGGGAGCACGATGCCAATGGAAATTTAACAGGCGAATATTTCAATCCAATTACCAGTTACCAGGGATCCGGGACTAGCTATTTCAACCCGGTGGCAGTGGCAAATCTTGCTACAAACAATAGGGTTGAAAATGAAGTGAAAAACTCTTTCATGTTACAGTACAGGTTGAATAGCTGGTTAGTATTCAGAGAAACAGTTTCATTTCAATATGCCGGAAGTAAACAAAAATACTTCCTGCCATACAATGCCATTGGCGCCGATTGGACCGACTGGAATGTTAACAAGGGAAGGGAAGACAATTACCTGGGTAATTCAATCCGTACCGAGACGCAAGTTAGTTTTTCATCACCTTTTAAGTCCAAAGACCATCAGTTATCAGGGGCTTTATCATGGATAACCGAACAGTCGAAAACAGAGGGGATCCTAACCGAAATCAATCGTTCTGCCAGCATCGATCTGATTGATCCGGCCGGAAATGCCCAGGTTGGATGGCTTGCTAATGGTTTTGAAGAGCAAAGGATGATTAGTGGAGTGGGTAACATCAATTACAAGTTCAAAGACAGGTACATGCTTACATCGAATACCAGAGCCGATGCTTCATCAGTTTTTGGTCGTAACAAAAGAATGGGCATATTTACCGGAATCTCAGGAGCTTGGCGATTCTCTGACGAACCCTTTTTAGACCCGTTGTATTGGTTAGATGATAGTAAAATACGATTAAGCTGGGGTGTTGTAGGTCGTCAACCTGGCAATACCTATGCCCGTTTTTCTAATTATGTTACAACAAAAAATGGCGCTTACATCGATCATACTTCTATCGCACCAAATTCAATGGAGTTGAGTAATTTAAGCTGGGAAAATACAGCGACTACAAACATAGGTTTGGATATTAGCTTGTTTAAAGGCCGGTTTAACATCACTGGCGAGATTTACGATAAAATTACGACCAATATACTATTCAATAATTACGATATACCTGGTATATCAGGATACGATAAACTCGGTTACTATAATGGGGGCGAACTGTCCAACAAGGGTTGGGAGGTCATGTTTGATTCGAGAATCATTCAACAAAAAGATTTTTCATTGTCGGTCAACTTTAATACCAACCAAAATCGAAATGCATTTACGAAACTTCCCTCAAATTTTAATCCTGAAAAATCAACTACCATCGGAAACGGACAATATCCCTTGTTGGTACAGGAGGGTAAACCCATCGGTTCATTCTTTGGATTCAGATATCTGGGTGTATTTGCTTCTGACGCAGATGCTGTTGCCCGCGATGCCGATGGAAATATAATGTATCACAGTAACGGATCACCTATTCCATTTAGATATTTAAATTCATACACCTTTAAAGGAGGAGATCCGATATACAAGGATTTGAACAATGACGGAAAAATTGACCTGAACGATGTGGAAAAAATCGGTGACTCGAATCCGGATTTTATTGGCGGTTTCGGAGCGAATATAAAATACAAAGATTTCAGTATTTCGGCCAGCTTCCAGTATCGTATCGGTTTCGATATTATTAACGGTATTGCATTACAAACCGAGGGGATGAATAACCGGAATAACCAAAGTAAGGCTGTATTGAACAGATGGAGACTTCAGGG
>CAMDGL010000501.1 GCA_945897845.1 Chitinophaga pinensis
CCACCAATTCCCGGATGAAAATCGGATGAAAAATAGAGGTGACCATTAGGTTTCTCGAATGGATATATTTCGTTTCCGTATGTATTGATTTCGTTTCCTACGTTTTGAGGCTCTGCAAATTGCCCATTACCTAATATTCCTGATTTCCAAATATCAAAACCACCCTTTCCTCCTGACCGATTAGAAGCAAACCATATAGTCTTTTCATCTTCCGAAATCATTGGATTAGTGTAATCGGCACCGTCTTCCGAAAAAGGAATAAGCTTCGGACTGGTCCAGTTTTCTCCCTCTTTCAGCATAAAAAAAAGTTGGCTAATGGTTGATTTTAATGGTTGTTGCTGTGATTTGGAGAAAATAATTAACTTTTTATTCTGGCTGAAATTCATTCCTAATTCTTCGTCAGGAGAGTTGATCGAATTAGGCTCTTTCAGAAGTGCTGGCAATGTCCACCTGTTTTTGGTGCTGTCGTATGCCGAAGCAAAAAATGAGCTGTATTTCTGTCCTGTTTCCGGGTTAATTCTTTTATCCGGAAGTTCTTCGCGTGAAGATCGGAGTAGAATGGATGACCCACTTCCGCGAAATACTTGCGTTACTACATCATTCGCTACCGAATTGATGGTTTTTAGATTTTCAATCAGGTAAAGTTCGGGTAATCCTTTCCATTCCTGAATACGGCTTATCGATTTCAATCCGTTGGAAGCCCATTTGTTTTGAGGATGTTTTTTTTGTTCCGCATCGTAGATTGGTTGAGCCATTTCTGGTTTCCCTGCGCCACGCGATGCATCGGCATAGCGCAATTGAATCGTAGAATCCTGATAGCCCGACCGAATAGCATTCTTATACCAAATAGCAGCTTTGGTGTAATCGCCCATAAGCCGGTAACTCTCAGCCAGATTAAAATAGATAGGTGGTTTTTGCGATTTATCTTTTACTTTCTGATTGGCCAGTTTGTATTTTTCTGCCGCTGCGAAATATTCTTTTCGTGAATAAGAATTGTTGGCATCCGAAATTAGTTTATTTACCGAGCAGGAAGAACTTAAGAAAACGGCTGCAATCAATATCAGGATTTTAATCTTCATTTGTTTCAATTTTCCAAAGCCGAAAATACAATTTTCAATCTATCAAACGGGAATAAACGGGAATAATTGTCGTGTTGAAATCAACGGTGGGGTTAATGCAAAACAGAACCATCCGGCAAAAAAAAAAGAGGCTGTCTCAAAAGAGTTCAGCCTCTTTTTTTATGTTTTGAGTTTTGGTTTAAAAAATCAGCGAATGGCATCACTTTTTTCAAACTTTGTTTTCAATCGCTTTGGTTGATTGTCAGATGTTTAGTAATTTCAGGCATGACAACACCAAGAAAAATACCCTTTAAATCCTACAGTCCCAAACAGGCTATGTTGTTGCCTCCAAGCCTGGATGAGATGGTTCCGGTGAATCATCCTGTCAGGATTGTGGATCGGGTGATCGATCAGATCGATATTCATCCATTGATTAGTACTTATAAAGGAGGAGGCAGTTCGGGTTATCACCCAAGGATGTTACTTAAAGTACTTGTCTATGGCTACCTGCGCAACATCTATTCCAGTCGCCAGATGGAAGACTCGCTCAAGGAAAACATCTACTTCATGTGGCTCAGTGGGATGAACATGCCAGATCACAATACGATCAACCGTTTTCGTGGCAAACGTCTGGAAGGTCACCTGAAAGATATTTTCTCCGCCGTAGTTCTTTTGTTGTCCGAAGAAGGTCATTTGAGTATCAAGGAAGTTTTTGTTGACGGAACCAAGATCGAAGCCAATGCCAATCGCTATACTTTTGTATGGGGAAAAGCCATTGCCACACAAAAACAAAAGATCAGAAACCAGCTTGAATCGCTGTGGGCATATGCACAAAACATTTACAACACCGAGTTACAGGAACCTGAAACACCAGACTTTACCGAGATCTCAGCAGAAAAAGTTGAAGAAACTATCCGGCAAATCAATAAAAAGCTGAAAGATAAAGAGATCGACAAGGAAGTAAAAAAAAAGCTTGAATACGGAGCCAAACACTGGCCGGAAAACCTACGCAAATACCAATCGCAGCAAGAGATACTAAAAGAACGCAACAGTTTTTCGAAGACCGATACCGATGCCACCTTCATGCGCACCAAGGAAGATCACATGAAAAACGGGCAGCTAAAACCCTGTTACAACTGGCAATTCTCAACCAACAATCAATTTGTTGTCAATTATACCGTTACCCAAACCTCTACCGATACCACCACTCTTATTGAGCATCTCGAATCTCACAAAGATCAGTATGGAAGCTACCCCAAAACGGCAACAGCCGACTCCGGTTATGGATCAGAAGAAAACTACCAGTTCATTGAGGAAAAAGAAATAGAAGGCTTTATCAAGTTCAATTACTTTCATAAGGAACAAACCCGCAAGTTTAAAGAAGATATTTTCCGCAGAGAAAATCATTACTATAACCCGGAACAGGATTGTTACTATTGCCCGATGGGGCAACAAATGAAAAAGATTGGTGAAGGAAAAAGAAAGTCATCTACCGGATTCGAACAACAAGTAAGCTATTATCAGGCACAGAACTGTCAAGGCTGCCCATTGCGCTGGGGTTGTCATAAAGCCAAAGGCGAACGCATCATCGAGGTGAACCACAAACTGGAACGCTACAAACAAAATGCAAGGGACATGCTACTGAGTCCTGAAGGTATTGAACACCGGAAACGACGGCCGGCAGATGTTGAAGCCACCTTTGGCAACATCAAACAAAATAAAGGATTCCGCAGATTTTCACTAAGAGGTAAAGTAAAAGTGGAGATCGAAACCGGATTGATCGCTCTTGCACACAATTTATCCAAAATTGGGGCTTAAAAACAGCTGAAAGCTTGTTTTTTGTTCAATTTAAACTACCCGTACACACCAAACCTAAGGTTCAAGAATCCAGATATACGAAGAACCATAAATAAACGTAACCGGATAATAAATAATCAAAAAAAGAGTGCCAAAAGAAAGACCGTCCCAATTTTATTTTGAGACGGCCTCTTTTTTTTTGCCTGATTAAGACTTATCTTTGAAAGAAAAAATAGTGGTTATGAATAAAAAAATTGCCATTCATTTGGCTGATGGGTTTGAGGAAATTGAAGCTGTCAGCATTATTGATGTATTACGCCGTGCCGAGTTGGATGTTGTCGTAATTTCAATAACAGGCAAACTTGAGGTTAAGGGCGCTCATCAAAT
>CAMDGL010000502.1 GCA_945897845.1 Chitinophaga pinensis
GAATTTTCAATCGGTGTTCCGGTAATTACCAGTTTGTGTTTCGACCTGATTTCAAGAATACTTTTATAGGTCTTGGAAGATGCATTTTTGATGTTTTGACTTTCGTCGAGAATCAGGTAAAAAAAGTTGAAAGAACGCAGCATATCGCAGTCGTTTCGCAGGGTTCCGTAAGTAGTCAGAATTACATCGTAATATGCGAGTGCCTGGTCCATTTTGTTCGATTTGTTCCGAAGCGGGCCAACATGTTTGTAAACTTTGAGCGACGGGGCGAACTTTTGAATTTCATTTTCCCAATTGTGAATCAGCGAAGTGGGCATTACCAGCAGTGATGCCGGCTGTATTGTAACTAGTGGTTCTATCGGATCGGTCAACTGAATATTTACCTGGTTGTCTGATTCAAATGTAGGCAGCATTGAGAAGGTCTGCTGCTTTTTCAGTTTCAGCAGTAGTGTCAGTGCTTGCAGGGTTTTTCCCAATCCCATGTCATCGGCCAGACAACCGCCAAGCTGGTTTTCGTAAAGCCGGTACATCCACGAATAGCCATCCGACTGGTAATTTCGAAGCTTTGCATTTAGCTTTTCAGGAATTTCAACATTTTGACCCGAGTTTGATTTAATTTGCTCCAGCTTTTTAAAATAATTCTGGTCTATGCCATTTGCATTTTCCTGAAGCAACTGAAAATGGTGTTTCCTTATTTTTATGGTATCTCCTTCAAGCTTGGCAAAAGGGAAAATTTCGCGGTAAGAAGTAAACCATTCGAGCGGCAAAATGGCAATTTCTCCTGAAGGAAGCTCAAATTCGCGGATGTTGCTCAGAATTAGCTTCCGGAGCCGGATAAATGGAATATGGTATTCGCCAAATTTGACGATTGCCATAATATCAAACCAGTCTTCATTGTCTTTAATCTGAATGTCCAGCGATTGTGATCCGGTAAAATATTTTTTTTTGAGTTTGTTTTGCTGAACCAGAAAACCCTGCGATTCCAATTCTTCATTGTTTTCAGTCAGCCATTGAATACTGCGGTAATAGTTTTCAGTTTCGGGTTTTTGTTTGTCTTCTTCAGGATTCCAGAAACCGCTTTTATATTTTAATCCAAGTTTTTTAAGCGATCCCAGTTGCTCTTCTTCCCATTTTCGGTCGCGTACGAATTTCTTAAAGGTGTAATTTCCATCTTTATTTTCAAGGCTGACGAAAACGTTTGAAACCGAATCGGCCAGATATTGACTGTTTTCGTACCTGAATTTTACGATCAAAACAGGCTGCAGCGCAAGGTCCTGTTCGAGCGAAAGAATTGTTTTACGGGGAGGTTTGCTCTCAATTATTTCAAAACCGGTAGCTTTTACTTCAAACTCTTTAATAGTATTCAAAACAAATGACTGGTAATATTTTTCTTCTGTCTGAACCGGAATAGTAAGTGATTCTTTTGTCAGGAATGGAATTACTTTTTTTCCTGAAAGGTGGCTGAAAACGAACAATTGGTTGAGATACACAAAACCGCAAGGTTGTGTGCAAACCATCTTTATGTTTTTATGCAGCAGATCAATCGCTTTCCCTTCGTGGCTGATTTTCAGGTGGTACTTCGTTCCAACTTCGGTGCGGTTGAAATAAAAAGTACAATCAGAAAAAGTAGGATTTACTTTGATCTCATCTTCATCGTAAAGATTCGCGTATTTTGCCTGTTTGAAATACAGCCGCGTTTTGCCTTTCATTAGTATCAGCAAACATCTGTACATATATTTGTCGATGTACGGGCTGATGTGGTTCTGAAAAAGGTCTTTGTCCATGTTCTGAAAAAAGACCGATTGGTCTGTCTTTTTTGTGAACTTCTTCATCAACATTTCATCGCTGTAATTTTCGATGAGTTTGAGCAATTCAAGTTCCGATTCATTCAAAACCAATCCACCACTTTTGAGATCGTGCGGTTTCACCACTTTTTTAATGGTGTAATACGACTTTTCCTTTTCAATTAAAAGTGGCACAAAAATGTGTCCCACCGAGCGGTGTTCTGTGAATCCAATTACAAACTCTTGTTCCAATTTTCCGATTTTTATTTGATGGTTATCTTCCTGCATTATTTTTAGTCTGTACCCGGGCGCACAAACAAAACTTTAAAGATAAGACATTCCTGGTTGTGATAGATGATTTTTTCCCGGAATGGGCAATTTTGAACCATGATTTAACTTGCGCTGATTAATACGAGTATTTCTGAAAAATGCACCCGCAGTTAAAAAAGACAAGTTTTATAGATGTATATTCTTTGTTCATTGCTATTTTTGGCGGTCTGTTTAAAAACTGCTAATAAAAACCATTGTAATGAATCAGATTGTTGAGAAAGTGTTGTTTTCTGAAAAAGTAGCCAAATTTGTTGTCAAAGCCCCGCGAATTGCGCGCTCGCGTAAGCCCGGACATTTTGTGATTTTACGTGTTGATGAAAAAGGGGAACGGATTCCGTTGACCATAGCCGATGCCGATCGCGAAAAAGGGACTATCACATTGGTGGTTCAGAAAATGGGTGTCAGTTCAGCCAAACTTTTTGAACTGAATGTGAGCGATAAAATCCTCGATTTGGTCGGCCCACTTGGGAAAGCCACCCATATTGCCAATGTCGGAACCGTTTTGGCATGTGGCGGCGGGGTAGGAGTCGCTCCTATGTTGCCAATTGTTCAGGCTTTTAAACAGGCAGGCAATCGCGTTATTTCCATTCTGGCGGCAAGAAACAAAGACCTCATTATTCTTGAAGATGAAATCCGCAAATGGTCGGATGAAGTGATTGTCATGACCGACGACGGTTCGTATGGAAACAAAGGTTTGGTAACTACCGGTGCCGAAATGGTTATTCAACGTGAAACGGTGAACGAATGTATCGCAATTGGTCCAGCCGTAATGATGAAATTTACCTCTATGCTCACAAAAAAATACCAGATACCGACACAATCCAGCCTCAATGCCATCATGGTTGACGGAACCGGAATGTGTGGCGCCTGCCGCGTTACAGTGGGTGGACGAACCTTGTTTACCTGCATCGACGGACCCGAATTTGACGCACATCAGATTGACTTTGATGAACTGATCATGCGTTTGGGAGGATATTCCGACGAAGAAAAATTAGCTAGCGAACGGTATTTGTAATTCAATTAAACACTGAAAAATGACCACAAAAAAAGAATATCTTCTGATTGAGCGCGAAAAAGAATGGCGTGTCGAACTGAGAAAGAAAATAGCCAACAAAGACCGTACAGC
>CAMDGL010000503.1 GCA_945897845.1 Chitinophaga pinensis
ATTAATCCTTCAATCTCCTTTTTTTGTTCATATATATCAACCTGATTGATTCTTACGTTTCCGTGCTGTACGGGAATATTTCCATTCAGGATATTAAGCAATGTTGATTTTCCCACACCACTTCCGCCCATGATGGCAATCAACTGTCCCGATTTTTCGGTGAACGAAAACCGGTGTAAACCGTTGTTGCTTTTATTGAATTTGAATTCAATTTCCTCGCCTGAAAAAACAAATGAGGGACTTCGTTCTTTGTCAATAAAGCCTGAAGCAATATCGGTATAATAAACAGGTGGAATCCGAGGTCCCCGTATAATACTTCCTTCCCTGAAAGCATAAAAACGTCCGGGAATTACAGGGTTTCCTTCAATGGTAAGGTATTCGTCGCCATAATATATAAAAATATAGTGACCGATTAATGAACAACGTAAAAAAAGCAACTCACCTTCTATTTTCTTTTCATAGATGTGCCTGTAGCTAATTTGCCCGGGTTGTTCATTGTTGTTAATAAGTAAAAAATCGGGGTTGTTAATCTGATTGGTGGAAGTGTAAAAAATAAAGGCAATAAATTTATCAAACTCGGTTTTACTGATTTCAAAGACATTTGCCAAAGTTTCAAAAAGCACTTCTGCTTTCGATTGATTTCCGCTTTTCACAAGTTCCAGAAACCGTAAAAAAACCATTATTTGTTCATCTTTTCTGAGCCAGCTCCTGATGTTTGTGCTTATTTTATATGCCTCCTGAACCATATCAACAGGAAATGCAGGCTCTCCGTCAACCCCATAAATATCAAGCAACTCTTCAAAGAGTTTCAGGTATTCATTGCCTTCAGAAATTCCAAAGTGCTGATGCAGGTAAACGGAAAAATTACGGATTGCATCCTCTTTTTTTGATTCACTTATGGCCGAGAACAATGCAAATAAATTGATAAGGGCATTTAATGTAATCTCGTTCATAAATGATATGTTAAAAATGAAATAAAAAATCCGGGAATACAGCCTGCTGATTCCCGGATTTTAAAAATTATTTTAATATATTTTTCCTGACCTTCTCCATTATAGGGCCAATTTCTGCAAGCTCCTTTTCTGTAATTTTCTGATTTTCTTCAAAAATAGTGACAACAGGTTTAAATTGTTCGTAGTAAGGTTTGATATTTTCATCTCCCGACATCAGTTCAAGCAATGTAAATACCAGTTTTACCCTTTCGGTTTGTTTGCTCATGACATCAAGCATTTTTGTTTTGTTTTTTGCCAGCAAAGTACTCTGGCTTAAAATATACAAAGCTTCCACATTGGAACCGATGACCGATAGCGCATAAACATCAGGCTGATCGCCGGTTGACATTTGCTGATGAAAGTGGTTCATGTTCTGTGATACCATGTAATCAAGCGAATCTCTGTTGTCGGAATTTGTTTTAATCCTTCCCAGGTAGTTTTTTGATGAAATAAGCTCATTCCTTAGTCCGAGATTATCAATTAACTTCTCCGAAACCTGGCTAATTTCACCCGCTGCATCTCCCATGTTATAAACGCTGGCATAGAGCAAATCGAATGAATACAGACCCAAGCCAAAACTTTGGTCGGATTTGGTCATTAGTTTTTCAGCCTGCTCAGCCGGAACTGTTAAATCAAAAATATAAGCAGCCCCTGCTTCATTCAGCAGTGTGGCAACTTCCTTTTCGCTGGGCATTTTGCGAATTGTTTCAACAATTTGATCCTTAATTTTTACAGCATCAAAAACTTCAACTTCAACTGATGCTTCTTGTCCACTGGAGGTTGTACCTTTTTTTTCTTTTGTTTTAGTAGCGGAATTGCATCCGGCAACCAGAATTAGCGCTATGCCAAAAGGTAGAACATGTTTTGTCAATAAATTTTTCATTTGCGGTAGTTTTTTTAGATGATTATTTGATCTGTTTTTGTTATTAAAATTACATTTATTTCCTGAAATTAATTGTTATTTAGTTTGCTTATAAACAAATATAAAAGAAATTTGTTTTTTATTTATCAGGAAAAAGCAAAAGATGATATAAAGCCTGAAGCAAAATTTTCAAAAAATATCTATTATGAGTCAATCTTCACAATCCGGAGTTAAAATATTGGTTGTTGATGACGAAACAGATATGGAGCCGATGATCCGGCAGAAATTCCGCAGTCATATACGTGAAAAAACTTATGATTTTGAATTTGCTTTTAATGGATTGGAAGCACTGGAGAAAATTATTGAATTCCCTGAAATTGGCATTGTTCTTTCCGATATCAACATGCCGGAGATGGATGGCTTAACATTGCTTACAAAATTAAAGGAATTGAAAAAACCGGGGTTGAAAACAGTGATTGTTTCGGCCTACGGAGATATGGACAATATAAGGACAGCCATGAACAGGGGCGCTTTTGATTTTATCACAAAACCTGTAAATTTCGATGATCTTGAAATAACCATAAATAAAACACTGGCTGAAATTTTGGCAGTACGGGGTTGGCTAACCGAGCATGATCAGCTGGTTTCGATACAACACGACCTCAACATTTCGCGCGATATTCAGCAAGCAATCCTGCCCAAAAAATTTCCTCCATTTCCCGATGAGCCTAATTTTGATATTTATGCCTCGATGGTTGCAGCAAATGAAGTGGGAGGGGATTTCTACGATTTTTTTCTCATCGATAAACACCGACTTGGTTTTGTAATTGGCGATGTTTCTGGCAAAGGAATTTCGGCGGCAATTTTTATGGCTGTCGGCCGAACACTTATTCGTGCAACCGGGGTTAAAGGCGATTCGGTAAGTGAATGTATGCGGTATGTGAATAATCTATTGTGTAAGGAAAGTGTTTCTTCAATGTTTGTAACCGTGTTTTACGGAATACTAAATACACAAACCGGAGAGGTTGACTATGTAAATGCAGGCCACAATCCACCATATATTCTCTCAGCAAACAGAATTAGTATGGTTGAAATGACCAATGGCTTGCCACTCGGGGTAATAGAGGATGTTAGCTTCGAATCAAAAAGGATTCAGTTGAAAAAGGGTGAACAGCTTTTACTATTTACTGATGGAGTTGTGGAGGCTTTTAACCTGGAAGAAACAGCCTATGGAGAAGAAAGATTTGAAAATTTTCTGAATCGAAGCCTGAACCTTTCTGTTGAAACAATCATTAAAAAATCGTTTACAGACGTTGCTGATTTTGTTGGCAGTGCTCCACAATCGGATGACATTACGCTGCTGGGTATCACATTTAAAGGGTAG
>CAMDGL010000504.1 GCA_945897845.1 Chitinophaga pinensis
CAGAATTCTTCGCAGCGGGTATTGGATTTACTGACGAACCTGCTGGAATGGTCGCGTTCGCAAACCGGGAGAATGGAATACAATCCTGAATTTGTTGATATGGCCGCCCTTGCAAAACAGGTTAGCGAATTGCTGGACGATTTCGCACATCAAAAAGCGATTAGTATCGAACTGAAAATCCCACGTAATGCCCCCGTTATTGCCGATAAATCAATGATTTCGACCGTTTTGAGGAACCTGGTTTCGAATGCGGTAAAATTTACAAGTCCGGGTGGTGCAATTGTTATTTCATTGGAACAGAATAAAATGGAATTAGTGGTTTCGGTTGCCGACAACGGATTGGGTATTAAAAAGAAATTGATCGAAAAGCTTTTTAAAATTGAAGAAAGCCAATCAACACCAGGCACCAACAATGAAAGGGGAACAGGACTCGGGTTGATTTTGTGCAAGGAATTTGTTGAAAAACATGGTGGTAAAATCTGGGTCGAAAGTGAACCGGGCAAAGGCAGTACGTTTTATTTTTCGATTCCAAAGAATTAAATGGCTGTTGTGTTCCAGTCACCACGAGAGTTTAGTCAATTTGTATTTGAGCATAAAAGGATGATGACAAACTGGGAGTCGGACTTTCCAAAGTCCGATATAAATTTCTTCGACTTAGAAAAGTAGAAGTTCCCAAAACAAAGTCTGTCATTGGTAATTATTTATTTCGGGCTCCCATCAAAGAAGGGAGAACGATACCGAAGCCTTGGGACGGAATGGCCTTGCTTATAAGATCATTAACACAACACTGGATGGATATATGAAAGCGTAAAAATGTTTATATTTACGATAGAATGAAAAAGGGAAATTATCATTTGTCCGAATTATTACCTGATAGCAAGCTTCCTCAGGTTAATTCACTAAGGCAAAAAGCCGAAGAGAAACTGCTTATTCAACATGCTGTGGAGCCAATACCTCAGCCCAAACTGACAGATAAAAGCCAAAGTGAAGTTGATTATATCAAACTTCGCTACGAGCTTGAAGTTCATCAGATTGAACTGGAAATGCAGAACGAGGAATTGTGCCTGGCCAAAGAAAAAGCCGAAAATGCAGCAAAAATATACGCTGACCTTTACGAAGAAATTTATGACTTTTCGCCTTCCGGATATTTTAACCTTTCGTCGGATGGCAACATTTGCGCTGTAAACCTGAGCGGGGCAAAAATGCTTGGCAAAGAACGTTCAAATTTGACAGATCACAATTTCAGGCTGTTTGTTTCTCAGAAAACACTTCCGGTTTTCAATGATTTTTTTCATGAAATATTCGAAACCAAGATCAAACAGGTTTGCGAAGTAAGCCTCGACGTAAATGAGCGGCTTCCAATTTTTGTTCAGCTTGAAGGAATCGTATATGAAGGCGGTAATAAATGCCTTTTAACTGTTATCGATATTACCGGTCGCAAACAGGCCGAAGTTGCTTTGAAAGAGAATGAATTGCGCCTGCAGGAACTAAATGCCACCAAAGACAAGTTTCTCTCCATTATTGCGCACGACCTGAAAAGCCCGTTCAATAGTATCATCGGGTTCAGTAATTTGCTCGTTGATAAAATCCGAAATAAAAACACTGATGGTATTGAAGAATATGCAGTAATTATCCAAAATTCATCGCAACGGGCAATGGATTTACTGGCGAATCTGCTGGAATGGGCGCGTTCACAAACAGGTCGGATCGAGTTTTTACCCGAATATGTCGATACAGTTGCCCTGATCAACCAGGTCACCAATTTATTGCACGACTCTGCTCAAGCAAAATCAATCACAATCACCAGTGAACTGCCCGGCCACCTCATTGCTTTTGCTGACCAGTCAATGATCAGCACTGTTTTGAGAAACCTGATTTCAAATGCAATCAAATTTACCCATCCCGGCGGAAAAATTATCATTTCAGCCATTCAAAAACCCGGCGAAATCATTCTGTCTGTTGCCGATGACGGGGTCGGAATAAAAAAAGATTCCCTCAGGAAGTTGTTCCGAATTGAAAATCATTGTTCCACATCGGGTACGCAAAAGGAAAAAGGAACAGGGCTTGGCCTGATTTTGTGCAATGAATTTGTTGAAAAACACGGAGGTAAAATCTGGGTAGAAAGTGAACCAGACAAGGGCAGTACGTTTTATTTTTCGATTCCAAAGAATTAACTGTAATAACCAGTGAAAGGGGAAAATAGTTATGAAGAAAAGAAGAGGGGATTCACCTGAAATGGTTTCGGCCAGGCTTACTGCCCAGGCAATCGAAGATTTGAAATTCAGGGCAATTTTCGAAAATTCAGGAACCTCCATTGTTGTCATCGACAAGGAAGGGATTTGTCATTTGGTCAATTCGCTGGCGGCAAGTTATTTGGATTGTACTCCCGATGAAATAAATGGTGAATCGATATTCGATTTTCTACCCCACGAAAAGGCAGCCAAATATCTGGAACGTGTTCGCCGGATGATTGAATCTGGTGTTGGTTCAGAATACGAAGATACTTTTCAACTTCCCTCCGGAGTTCGGACTTTACTGATTACCGATCAGGTTTTAAAAGACCAACAAGGCAAGGGATATGCCATCCTGAGCAGCAGCATCGACATCACCGAACGAAAACTGGCAGAGCAAGCCTTACAGGAAAGCGAGAAAACAGTCAGAAAAAAACTGGAAGCGGTGCTTTCTCCCGACGGTGATTTTGGTGCATTAAATCTGGCCGACATCATTGATGCGCAGGCAATTCAGGCGATCATGGACGATTTTTTTAACCTTACCCACATTGGGGTCGGGTTGATTGACCTGAACGGTAAAGTGCTTGTTGCCAACGGATGGCAGGACGTCTGTACAAAATTTCACCGGGTCAATCCGGAAACATGCCGAAACTGTATTGAAAGCGATACGATACTTACCCTGGGAGGTTTGCCTGGCGAATTCAAAGCATACAAATGCCGGAATAACATGTGGGATATTTCCACGCCGATTGTTGTGGGAGGCAAGCATCTGGGAAACATCTTCCTCGGACAGTTTTTCTATGAAGACGAAACGCCCGATTATGAAAGTTTCCGTATTCAGGCAAGGAAGTATGGATTCGATGAGGAAGCATACATTGCCGCACTTGACCGTGTTCCAAGGTGGAGTCGCGAAACGGTGGAATGTGTGATGAGATTCTATTCCCGGCTATCATTATTTATTTCAGATTTAAGCTTCAGCAACCTGAAACTGGCAAA
>CAMDGL010000505.1 GCA_945897845.1 Chitinophaga pinensis
TCCGCCCAACATAACGATGTGATTTTTATCCACTTCGCGAATGGCTGCAACTGCACGTTTGTAAAGTGGTTCGAGCGCCGCATTCAGCATTTTCATGTCGTCGCCAAAATACGGGGCAATTGGTTCATTCAGAAAATCGTAACCCAAAACAACCGGTTCGTTTTTATAATGATCGGCAATCTTTTTCCATATTTCGATGAACTGCTGCTGACTTTCTTCACTGGTCATCAACCACGGATAGCCGTAACTGTCGTCTATGTTATCGCCGGTTTGCCCGCCCGGCGCATCGTGCATGTCCAGAATCAGGTAAATTTCCGATTCGCGGCACCACTCTACCAGACTGTCCAGCCGTTGAAAACCATCCTGATTGACAGCCATCCCCATGTAATCTTCATTGGTAAACAATTTGTAATGAAACGGAATCCGGATCGTATTCATTCCTGTTTTCCGGATATACCGAATGTCTTCTCTGGTGATATAATTGTCTTTGAATAGTTTCCAGAACTGATTTGTGAAGTCTGGCCCAACCATTTCACGAAAGGCCTGGTCGATCAGCCGGGCCGAGCTTGTTCGTTTAAAGCCAAACATATAACCTTCCGGATTGAGCCAGTTGCCAAGGTTGGTTCCCCTGATAAAAAACTTTTCTCCGTTGGGGGCAATCAGATTTTGACCATCAATTTTAATGAATTGAGGTGTTGCTGAAGTTTCTTTTTGAGTTGAAGGCTGGCATCCCTGAAAAATCAGGAAGCTGGAAATCAGGAGAAAAAACCATTTTTTTTGAGTCATGACAGGTTGGTTGAATGTTAGTGGTGGTACAATTGTAACGTTTATCGCGAAGAATACCAAAACAATTATATGTGATCGCATAATCATTTCCTGAAGCAAAATCGGCATTTTACTTTCATTTGATCGGTATCAAAGGTGATTTTGTGTCAAATCCCGCATTTCTGCTTTTGCTATTAGCAATTTTGAATTTTTATACATTATTTTAAGAACCCAAATATCTCTTAAAAAATGAACAAATCGACTAACAAACAAGGTTGGACCATCACCTTTGCCGCATTGGGCATAAACCTGGTCATGGGCGTCCTGTACTCGTGGGGCGTCATTAAAAAAGCGCTTGTAAGCGACTGGGGCTGGACCAATACCGATGCCGCCCTTCCCTTCACTGTTTCGGCAGCAGTTTTTGCAGTTACAATGATTTTTGCCGGACGGGCCCAGGATAAATTCGGGCCGCGACCAGTAACTATTTTCAGCGGATTAATGCTCGGTGGCGGACTGATCGCCTCCGGTTTTGCGACCAGCCTGACAATGATGGTATTTACTTTCGGAGTGATAGGATCGATAGGTATCGGACTCGGCTATTCGGCCGCTACGCCGTGTGCCATGAAATGGTTCGAATCGTCCAAAAAAGGAATGATCGCCGGAATCGTGGTTGCCGGAGTGGGCCTTTCGCCGGTTTACATTACCCCAATTACTGCCAGTTTACTGAAAACCCAGGGCATCAGCAATACTTTCATTATTCTCGGCGTATTTGCCATTGTTGCTGTTGTAGTACTTGCAATGTTCCTGAAAAATCCTCCTGAAGTAGAAGCGCCAAAAGCCGCCAACAATACCGCCGCACCTGCACCGAAAGGAAATAACTTCACCTGGGACGAAGTGTCAAAAACTCCTCAGTTCTATTTATTGTGGATCATGTATTTGCTGGCAGCGACCGCCGGATTGATGCTGATCGCGCACCTTCCAAGTATCGCGGTAGTTCAGGCCGACTGGAAAACTGCCGGGTTTATGCTGGTGGTTATTCTTTCCGTATTCAATGCACTGGGTCGCTTGGGTGCAGGTGTTTTATCCGACAAAGTTGGACGCACCCGCGCAATGATGATCGTATTCATGCTTCAGGCTGTGAACATGTTCCTTTTCGCGTTTTACACCAGCATTCCAACACTTATGATTGGCTCAGCAGTTGCAGGTCTGGCTTACGGTGCTGTATTCTCACTGTTCCCAACCACCACCGCAGAATACTTCGGTATGAAAAACCTTGGTGTCAACTACGGAATGATCTTCACCGGTTGGGGTGTTGCAGGAGTAATTGGCCCAATGTTGGGCGGAATGGTAGCCGATAAAACCGGCGCTTACAGCAATGGTTATCTGGTTGCCGGAGTATTCCTTGTTATTGCAACAGTTTTGGTTGCTACCTTAAAAACGCCAAAAGTAAGGGCCTGAAAAGTTGGCAGTCACAGTTTTCAGTGATAGAAAATAAAAAACAGCATCCCGAAAGTATTTTACGGGATGCTGTTTTTTATTTCAAAACACAAAAAAAGCCTCACAGTTTCATGTAAGGCTTTCCTTATTTGAATATGTATTTTCTAACTATTGCATTTATATTCGCAATCGTGGCAAAGGCTGATTTCACCTTTTAGACGTTTTTCTATCAGTTCATCAATCTGGTTGCGCAGCGGTTCAATGGTAATTTTCTGAACCACTTCATGCGCAAAAGCATTCATAAGCATCATCCGGGCATCTTTCTCTCCAATTCCGCGCGCTCTCAGGAAAAACAAAGCTTCTTCGTTTATCTGTCCAACCGTTGCGCCGTGGCTGCATTTTACATCATCGGCGTCAATAATCAGCTGTGGCTTGGTTTGCATCCGGGCTTTGTCCGACAGCAGAATATTGTTATTTCGCTGGAAAGCATTGGTTTGCTGGGCATCGCGTGCAACATGAATCCTTCCGGAGAAAGCTCCTGTTGATTCATCGTCGAGCACGTTTTTGTAAATCTGATTGCTCAAACAATTGGGCGAAGCATGTTCGATTAAAGTGAAATTATCGACATGCTGTTTTTTATCGGTGAACGACATTCCATACATGCTGGCTTCCGAATGATCGCCGCTAAACGTTATTTTCAGGTTGTTCCTGATCAATCCGCCGTGCAGACTGATGGCGCCTGTTACAAGTGTTGAATTGCGCTGCTGCTTGTAAAATGAAGAATTTATAGTTGTTGACAGGTTGTGGTGATTTTGCAGGGTATAAACATCCACCATTGCACCTTCGCCAATATAAACTTCGGAAACGGTATTAAATAGTACCGAAGGAGTCGTCAGTGTATGATCGCAAACCAGAATTTTTACCTGACTGTTTTCTTCTGCAATGATGAGGTTTCGCTGGGTAGCCATCAGATTTTCATCGGAACTCAGCAGATTGATTACCTGAACCGG
>CAMDGL010000506.1 GCA_945897845.1 Chitinophaga pinensis
GCATGATTATAAGCTCCATTGTTGCTTTCGTTTGCTACCTCAAGAATGATGTTTTTATATTTTTTTTGCTGAATCCAAGCCACTGTATTGTCAACGGCGGCTTTTACAGCTTTTTCATCCGTCAGGCGTTGGTCTTGCCCGAAATAAAAAATACTCAAATTTACCACCATTCCCAATTGGTTGGCTTTGTCGACAATGCGCTCCATCCTTTTTACAAATGCAGGACGCATCGTACCATCGGGTTCAAAAGCATTGTTTTCCCAGGGCTGTGTCTTTGAATAACCCTCGGGGCTTCCACCCTGAAAGTTAATATTGAATGCAAGTAATCCTTTGGCATACCAAAGATCCATTGCTGCGATAAATTCGTTCGTATTGCGGTCGGCATCCCATTTTCCAGTATCCGGGTATTTCCATCTTCCAACTGTTTCAGGGTTCAAATCGTCAAAAATACCCTGTACCATGCGCGAGTTCATCAGCAATCCTTCAACCGGATAGCCTTGCCAACTGCGTCCTTTGTATGTTGGTTCGCCGTTGATGTAAAACTTTTCGCCTTTAATGCTAACAACTGTTTGTCCTTTTTTATAGGGTTTTGCTTCCAGTTTTTCTGTACATGAAAAAAGAAAAAATGAAATGAGAAGGGTAAATAAGATAGTTGGTTTCATTATTATTTTCTTATTAGATTTTTGATTCATTGAAAATAGGTTTTTCCGGGTTCATCGATGACCACATGAATATGGCAACGATGCTTAATCCGGCACAAATAATAAAAAATGGTTCGTATTGACCTGTCCATTTAAAGAGGTAAGGAAAAGCAATGATGGTAACAAATGCACCAAGGTTTCCGGCCATGTTCATGGTTCCTGAAACAGCTCCTGCATTTTCTTTTCCTATGTCGATGCAGAATGCCCATGAAGGGCTAAGTGTCATGTCGGCGCCAAAAACGGCAAGCGCCATAAATGCAACTGAAAGTACCGGCGACGAAACCTGGGTCACCATAATCATTCCTACGGCAGAAAGAGCAAAGCCAACAATTGCAGGTACACGACGCGATAGTTTCCATTTTCCATTACGGTAAATGGCATCGACAAGAATACCTGCCAGCCAGTTTCCAACTGCTCCTGCAACTAGCGGTATAGAGGTGTAAAATCCGGCTTCGACTAAACCAAGTTGGAAACGTTCCTGAATGTATGGAAACATCCAGGTTAGCGAGAAATAAAAGGTAAAGTTGCTGCATATATATTGCACCATGGTTTTCCACATGGTAGTCGATTTCATGATTGTAACGAAAGGCAAACTCTTTTTTGCTCCCGGACTTGATTGCTGACGATTTTTTGTGATGTATTCAAGCTCTTTGCTTCCAATAAATTTTCCTTGTTCCGGTTTTTCCCTGAAAATAAGGAACCACAATACACCATAAAGAATTCCGAAGGCACCGAATACCAGGAAAGTGTGGCGCCAGCCAATTTCGGCAAGCATCCATGCAACCAGAGGCATTGCAAAAGCAGCGCCGATGCGCGATCCTGAAAAGTTGATTCCCTGAATGATGCCCCTTTCGCTTACCGGAAACCAGTTGTAAACCACTTTAGATAGGGCGGGAAAAGCACCTGCTTCGCCTGCTCCGAAGAGGAAGCGAATAACAAGCATTGATGTGTAACTCCATGCAAATCCTGTGAAAGCAGTCAAAAATGACCAGATGGTTACAATTCCGGCAATGACGCCACGAGCTCCGCGTGTATCTGCCAGTTTTCCTGAAGGGGTTTGAAACAAGGCGTATCCAAGGGTGAAAACAGCCATTATCCAGCCAAAGTCGGTCATACTGAAACCCAGATCGGAGCTGATGTCGCCCTTTGCTGCCGAAATACAGGCTCGGTCGACATACAGTAAAACCGTTAATAGAAAGGTACAAAATACCAGTACGAAACGAATAGGGATAATGGTTTTTTTCATTTGGTTGATGTGGAAATTATTTTTTTGTTTTTTCTTTCAATTTTTCCATCGATTTGTGAGCGTGTTCTCTGATTAGTTTTTCGGCTAACTCTCCGTCTCCGGCTTCGATAGCAGCCAGAATATTCAAATGTTCGGGAAGTGTTTCCTGGGGAGGGCGCAGCAAACCGCCGCGAAAGGTGCGAATGGTGTTGTTTCCCAATAATTCAAGGCGGTTTAATATTTGGTTACCGCTTATTTTCATGATCGCATTGTGAAACTCCTGATCTGATTCAATGTATTCAGTCATATTAATTTCGTCTTTCCCAATAAATTTTCTGAACAGTGATTTCAGGTATTTTAAGTCTTCCTTTGTAATGTTTTGTGCGGCACGACGGGCAGCAATCCCTTCAAGCGCTTCGCGACATTCGAAGGCATCGATTAACTGACTGGCATTTATTTTAGTTACATAAAAGCCTCTGCGTGGAATACTTTCAACGAGCATCTCGTTTTCGAGCATTTGAAAAGCCCGGTGCAACGGCATGCGGCTAACACCAAACATAGCTGCAATATGCTCTTGTTTTAATTTTGTTCCAGGCTCCAGTTCGTTCGATAGAATCATGTTTTTCAGGCGCTTATAAATTTCGTAACTTAAGTCTTGATGCTGGATTTCCATAGTGTTTGTATTTTTTATACAAAAATGCTTTTTTTTCCTGAATTAAAGCTATAAACATCCTCCATCGTTAATTTCCACATCAGCCGAATAATGACTGATGTGGAAATATTGAATTTGTAAATTATGGAGTAGTAACCTCTATCTGGTTGCTAAAATTGAACAAAGAAGTCGTACTGGCCTGAGCTCCGATACGAATGTAGTATTTGGTTGCGGCTGTTAATCCTGTTATTGCAACTGATCCTGTAAGCGTTGTAATCGGAGTCGTTTTACTGAAATAAACATTCGCCAATGTACCGGTTGATGCAGTTGGAAATTTTACAGTGCTGCAATAAACCTCCATCTTTTTAGCTGTAACACCTGCTGAAGGTGTAATTGCATATGCAACGTTAATTGTTGTGCCGGTTGCAGTTCCTGATTCCACTTTTGGTGAGATCAGCGGAGTAACCTTGAAATCGCCTGTTTGGTTGGCGGTTGCAGCAAAATCAACGTTCAATGTATCTGTTTTTACAATCGGTCCTTCGAGCCAAACTTTGTGCATTTTTGGATACATTTTTAGATTTTGGTATTTACCTTCACCATTTACACGAATTTCTAT
>CAMDGL010000507.1 GCA_945897845.1 Chitinophaga pinensis
TATGTTTTTTTGATGTGCATAACCGTTGACACCAGAAACCCAAACGGCCCGGTCATTGCGCGACCCGACTCGAAACAGATTCTCAGCGGATCCAATCCGTTTGCAACAATTTTCTCCTGATACAATTTTTCAATCCCGCGACTCATGAAATCCAGATCAACAGGCTGATCGGTCGGACGGTAAGGAATTCCAATACCACCGCCGAGGTTGGCGAATTCAATTTTGATTCCCAGTTTTTGATTGAGATCAACGATCAGGTCGAAAAGGATTTGAGCCGTTTCGACGAAATAGGCGGAATCGAGTTCGTTGGAAGCCACCATAGTGTGAAGCCCAAAACGTTTTACGCCTTTGTCGAGAAGCATTTGGTAACCTTCGAACAATTGCTCACGGGTAAATCCATATTTTGCTTCTTCCGGATGGCCAATGATCGTATTTCCTTCTTTCAGTGATCCCGGGTTGTAGCGAAAGCAAACCATTTCGGGCAATCCGATATTTTTTTCGAGGTATTCGATGTGCGAAATATCGTCAAGATTGATGATTGCACCCAAATCAATTGCCTTTTGATATTCGTAAGCTGGCGTATCGTTTGAAGTAAACATGATTTCATCACCCGACATACCCAGTTTTTCAGCAATCACCAATTCGGCATACGAACTGCAATCAATTCCAAAACCTTCTTCCCGCATAATTTTCATCAGGTAAGGATTTGGCGCCGATTTAATGGCATAATATTCTTTGAATCCCGGATTCCATGAAAAAGCCCTGATGAATTTCCGGGCATATTCACGGATACCTTTTTCGTCGTATATATGGAACGGTGTTGGTGTTTTTTCTATGATTTTTTCGATCTGTTTTTTCGAAAATGGAATTTGTTTCGTCATTGTAATTTATTAAAATTTTGGGCTGTAAATTTACAGTTTTTTATAAACAAAGCACATCTGCCATCAGTTCATCACTTAAATAGCCTGAAGCAATTTCTTTCACTTCGCCTTCCATGCGAATATTCCAGGATTCATCAATTTCAATCTGTAAAGATCCTCCGGGCATTTTCACCGTCAGTTTTCGGTCGGTCAATCCTTTTTTTACCATTACCGCCGCCACTGCGCAAGACGAACTTCCGGAGGCAAGTGTGTAACCGGCACCGCGCTCCCAAATGAGAATTTCTACTTCGTTGCGCGACAGTACTTTGGCAAACTGCACGTTGATCCGGTTTGGAAACATCGGATGATTCTCGATTTCTGAACCATGTTTAATGATTTCTGCTTTTGTCAGCTTAGTACAGACGATGACACAATGCGGATTGCCAACCGACACGCAATTGATCAGGTAGGTTTCGTCAATAATGCTCAGCGGATGGTCAAAACACTCGGATTCGTCGCACATTACCGGAACTTTGTGCGAATTGAAAATGGCTTTTCCCATGTCCACTTTTATCCGGTTGGCTTTGCCGTTGGTTTCTCCGGAAACTTCAGCAGTAACAAGCCCGCCAAGCGTTTCGATGGTAAATATTTTTCCTGAAGTATGGCCGTAATCGTAAAGATATTTTGCGAAAATGCGAAGTCCGTTGCCACTTTTTTCGGCTTCAGAACCGTCGGGATTGTAAATTTTCAATCCAAAATCCGCTTTTTCTGAAGCTACTTTCAGCAGAATTCCATCTGAGCCGATTCCGTAATGGACGTCGCAAAGCAACTGTATATTTTTCTCATTTAGCTGGAAAGTTATTCCGGTCTGGTCAAGCACAAAATAGTCATTTCCAAGTCCGTGTGATTTGACAAAAAAGTTTTGCATGGTTTTCAAAGTTTTATCGTTTGTTTCTGACATTTCCGTCATAGGATCAAGCCCCAAAATAAAGCAAATACAGTTTAGAAAATGGGTTCTTCTATCACCCAATTGATCCGATGACTGGTATCAAGGTGCTAAAATTAACCATTAATCCAGAAATTGTGCGCGGATTGTTAATTTTTAAGGAAAGCTTCTTTTAGTTCTGTCAGTTGCGCATCGTTCAGACCTTCCGGTTCGTTGCCTGTTTGCATGGCCATAAACCAGATTTGAGCTGATTTTGAAAGAATGTCAATCATATCGAAAGCATCTGAAACTGTTTCACCTATTGCAAAAGCGCCGTGTTTTTCCCAAATCACCACGTCATGGCCTTTTTTAAATCCGTCGATGGTCGCATCGGCAATTTTGTGGCTCCCGGGCAAAATGTATGGAACGAGAAATACTCCGCGCGGAACAAATACAAATGCTTCGGGATGCATTCCCCAAAGCGTTTTGTTCAGCATTTCGGCTGTTTGAAACTTCGGTATCTGGGTCATTGCCACCAATTCGTTCGGATGGGTATGCACCACCGCTTTGCATGGCGAACCAGTGCTCACAAGCATGTTATGAACGGCCAGATGGGTTGGCAATTCAGAAGTTGGCCTGAAATTATAAAGGTTCTTCTTTTTCATCGTAATGATGTGGTAGGCGTTCCCTTTTTTGTTCATCTTGATGATGCAGGCATTTTTCATCGGACTGATGCCCAGGTCGCGCATGCGTTTTCCGGTTCCGGTAATAAAAAAATAAAGGTTTGCCAACGCGTCGTAACTGCGTTCCAGTTGAAACATCGGAAAATGATCCAGCTCAAAGTCATTGTCGGTCATCATTTCCGTGAGGTTCACCGAAATATTACCCGCATTTCGGTCGGCCCAACCTTTTTGCCATAAGTAATTTGCCAAACCGGCAACTTCTGTTATGATCTTTGCAATCTTTTTATTCTCCTGAAAAAATTCCTTCATATCAAATCTGATTCTAATAAGTTAGCCTTGCTTTATGTCATGCAAATTTACATGGCAAATCACAACATCCGTCAATGATATCAAATGTATTGATGGTAATCTTAACATTCAATTTATACTGCGCCTAAAGAACAATGACTTAAGCTCATTTTCAAAAACAAATCGGGTCTTAGCTTTTGAATATGAAGTACATAAAGATTGTTTTAAAGGTTAAGTGAAAATTTACACATAAAAAAGGTGCTAAAAAAATAATTTTTATAATTTTGCACCGTCTTTAAAGAAAAGACAACGAAGGATTGACCCATGGTGTAATTGGCAACACAACTGATTTTGGTTCAGTAGAGTCTAAGTTCGAGCCTTAGTGGGTCAACAAATTTAACCAATTGATTTTGTTATTTC
>CAMDGL010000508.1 GCA_945897845.1 Chitinophaga pinensis
GTTCTCAGGAACAAAAAGATTTCAGCCATTGAAGATGAAACAGAACGTTTGGCTTACGTTGCCCAGGCTGAAGAAGAATACAAGGAAAAGTTTGCGAATCCATACAAAGCAGCTGAATACGGTTACATTGATGATATCATTGAACCACGCAACACACGTTTCCGCATTATCCGCGCCCTTCAGGCCCTGGCTACAAAGAAAGACGTGATGCCGGCAAAGAAACATACCAACATTCCATTATAAACAACGAACATGCAAAGAAGAATTAAACATTTATTATCCGGAATTGCCGTTCTCCTTTTAGTCGTTGCAGGCACCAATATTGCCATTTCACAAAATGCAGGCGACCTAAAGTTCAATGAAATACTGGTACTGAACGATTCAAATTCGGTGGACGATTTCGGGATGCATACTGCCTGGATTGAAATATTCAATACGGCATACAACACCGTGAACATCGGTGGATGTTACCTGACTGACGACCTTGGTAATCCGACCAAATACTGGATTCCGACCGGTGACCCAAGCACAAAGATACCATCAAGAAATTACATGGTTTTTTGGGCTGACAATCATCCGACCCGTGGTATTTTCCATCTGAATTTTGATCTAAAAAATGCTAAGACCATTGCATTGTTCAATGCTGACGGGAAAACTTTGGTTGACAAAGTTGACCTTCCTTCAGAGCATCAACCTGATATTACCTATGGAAGGCCATCAAATGAAAGTACTCAATGGGTTTTTCTGGAAAAATCGACTCCCGGAGCCAATAACGATTATTCAAAGAAAAAATCGGCCGGTGAAAGTTTTATTGAACTTGATCCATACGGTATTGGAATGACCATGATTGCTATGTTCGTGGTATTCTCGGCGCTGGCAATTCTCTTTATTATCTACAAAAACATGGGTAAGTTCTTTATAAGAAGAGGAGCAGCAGTTCCAAAACTTGCTAAAAATGAAGCAAAAACAATGACCAGACATACCCAGGAAGAAATGTCAGGAGAAGTAAATGCTGCAATTGCAATGGCACTTTACATGTACCAAAACGAAATGCATGATTATGAGAATACTGTTTTAACGATAAATAAAGTATCGAGAAACTATTCTCCATGGAGTTCGAAAATTTATACTTTAAGAAAATCACCGCGATAATAAAACATAACAAATGAAAAAATTCAAATTTACCATAAACGGCAACCAGTATGAGACAGAAATTCTCACCGTTGAAGATAATATTGCCGAAGTTGAAGTGAACGGAACTTTGTACAAAGTTGAAGTTGACAAAACAATGAAAGCTGTAAAAACTCCGAAACTGATACGCCAGGCTGTCGTTCCGTCAACTGACAGCCATCCTTCGGTTGCAAAAACCAGTAACCCTTCAGCGCCAAAAGGTGCCGGAAGCATCAAATCACCGCTACCGGGTGTTATTCTGGAAATGTACGTACGGGAAGGTGATGATGTTAAAATGGGACAAAAACTACTGATGCTGGAAGCCATGAAAATGGAAAACAACATTGAAGCGGACAAAGCCGGAAAAGTGGTATCGATTCTGAAACACAAAGGCGACAATGTGATGGAAGGGGATGTGCTAATTATTATAGGAGACTAAGACATGGGTACATTTTTTGATTTTATCATCGAACACTTAGCGCAATTTCTTCAATTTACTGCCTTTGCAAACATGACGATTGGTCACGTGATCATGATTTGTGTTGGTCTGGCCTTCATATATCTGGCCATTGCAAAAGAATTTGAACCCATGTTGCTGATACCTATCGGGTTTGGAATTTTGGTTGGAAATGTTGCATTCGCACCTGGATATCAAATTGGTGTTTATGAATCAGGTAGCGTATTGAATTACCTTTATTTCGGGGTACTTCAGGGTATTTATCCTCCTTTAATCTTCCTTGGAATTGGCGCTATGACCGACTTTTCGGCTTTGATTTCGAACCCGAAACTAATCCTGATCGGTGCTGCTGCTCAATTGGGTATTTTTGGTGCCTATTGTCTTGCGCTTGCATTGGGATTTAGTCCGACAGAAGCAGGTGCTATCGCCATTATTGGTGGTGCCGACGGACCAACAGCTATTTTCCTTTCGTCAAAACTTGCTCCTGATTTGATGGGCGCTATCGCTATTGCAGCTTATTCGTATATGGCGCTTGTTCCGGTTATACAACCACCGGTTATGAAACTGCTGACCAATAAAAAGGAACGTTTGATCCGCATGAAACCTCCGCGTGTAGTTTCAAAAGTGGAAAAAGTGATCTTCGCCATTGCCGGTATGTTGCTAACTACATTCATCGTTCCCAGCGGTCTTCCGCTTTTAGGCATGCTTTTCTTCGGAAACCTGCTGAAAGAAAGCGGCGTTACCAAGCGTTTGGCCGACACAGCCAAGGGCCCTATGATCGACATCGTGACCATCCTGATCGGTTTGACTGTTGGTGCGTCAACACAAGCAACCACTTTCCTGACCATGAAATCAGTAGGTATTTTTGCTTTGGGTGCAGCATCATTCGTAGTTGCAACTTTTGGTGGGGTGATGTTTGTAAAAATCATTAACCTGTTCCTGAAAGAAGGCAACAAAATCAACCCGCTGATTGGTAATGCCGGAGTTTCGGCAGTTCCCGACAGTGCCCGTGTTTCGCAGGTGGTGGGTTTGGAATACGATAAAACCAATCACCTTTTGATGCATGCAATGGGACCAAACGTTGCAGGTGTTATCGGATCGGCTGTTGCCGCCGGTATCTTGCTTAGTTTCCTTGCATAAGGATTAAATATCATATTTCGGGAAGAGGTTGTCGATTGGTTTCGGCAACCTCTTTTTTAACATATAATTTTAATGTTAACAGAACATTACCATACCCCGAAATCAATGACACTCCGGAGATAGTGTCCGTAACTTGCAGCGTATTTATACAGCGAAGTAATGAAGTTGATTATTCTATCTGTTGGGCTGTTTTGTTTGCTTTTTTTCAATCATGAAGGGATCACAACCACACAAAATTCTCAAAGTATTTCCTTTGCTGGCAATTCATTCTTTTTTGAATCCGGAGTCCCCGATTTATTTTGTGGTATAGCATATACAAAAACCAGCATTTCTGCCTCATCTGACCAGCAATTATCACTCAAAAAGAAACGAACTACTGAAACCAATCCAAAATTTTCAAACATTCAAA
>CAMDGL010000509.1 GCA_945897845.1 Chitinophaga pinensis
ATATTTAAATCAAGCTGCTTTTGTGGTATTGGAAATAAAACATTGTTATCCTGAATATTGCAGGCAGGGAAAACCGGATTGTTATTGTATTTCCGGGTTCTTTCCAATAATTTACCCATCCGGCGTAAAGTAATTGGTCTCCATTCTTCGGCGTAAAGTTCTCTTGCACGTTCGTCGAGTAAATAATCCAGATCAACTTTTGAAGGATCAACCGGTGTAGCTTTTGCCCTGTTCCTGACGGCATTTATATCAGCAGCTGCAAGGTCTTTCTTTCCCAGACCAATGTATGCTTCGGCCCGTAACAGAATAGTTTCAGCCAAACGAACTGCATAAACGTCTTTGTGGGTCCAACCTCCACCCGAACGGTTTGGTTCAATAAAATGGTGAAGCGGATCAGAATGTTTCAGAAAATACGGATAAATATACTGACAAGTGTCTTTTAAAGCGTCCCGGGTTCCTTTCGGGTAAAGAGAAAAATCGATCTTTTTCTTGTTGTATATTGATGCCGGATTATCGTAATAAAACGTTCTTTTGATGTGGTGCTCCGCATTTCTGATGTCATTTTTCCAATCGCTTCTCCAAATGGTATAGGCCGTATAATTGGTTGGCTTAATCCATGAAACAGGCCGACCCAATGTATCGGAATAGCCAGTGTATGCACCATTGTAAAGTTCGCCTCTAAATGCAGTCTTTCCATCAGGCGTATTGCCCAGCCTGAAGTAAGCCGGTCCCCAGGCTCGATCACCTGGATATTGACCTCCACCGGTAACGATTGGTTCTATCTGTATAACCCAGACAGCTTCCTTGTTTGTGGACAAATTGTGGTTTCCGTAAGCAAAAAGATCCAGAAATACATCTCCTTTTCCAAACACATCTCGGGTTGATCCGAAACGCTGAGTCATGAGTGAATAACCTCCTGTGTCGATAACTTTTGAGGCAGCATCAACGGCCTGTTGATATTTAGATTCAGTAATATACAGCTCTGTCAGAAAATGTCCGGCAGCGCCTTGAGTGATTCTTCCGGGGGCATCTTCTTTTCCGCGGACTGGTAAATTTGCAACCGCAAAAGTTAAATCTTCTTCCATCAGTTTATAAATATCGGCCTTCGGAGCCCTGACAAAATCTGTTTTTGCCGATTTTGTAGGTTCGGTTACCAATGGAACATCACCATAAAACGAAACCAGCATACGATAGGCATAAGCTCTGAAGAACAAGGCTTCGGCCAGGTAAGCATTCTTTTGTGCATCGCTAGTCCAGATGGATTTATCAGAAACTTTGATCCGGTCGATCAAAACATTTGCACGTTGAATCAGACTATAATTTCTTTCCCAGAAATAGGTAAAGATGGAATTTTCAGGCGTCATCTCATTTTTGTAATTGACCAGTTTAATGTTACCTCCTGGATTTTCGCCATGAAAAGCAATATCGGTTCCGCAACCTCCAACCAGCATAGCCAGTTGATCCTGGTTGTCGCCATTGAACCAGGCATCGCGAACACTAAAATGCAATCCGCTTATCCCCTGCTGAATACCGGCCACTGTATTGTAAGCATTCTCCGGCGCCAGAAAATCAAGCGGAGTTTCTTTGAGCACATCTTCTGAGCAAGAGGAGAAAATAAGCGTAAGCAGTACCGTTGCAAAGAAGTACTTCTTCCTAAATATATATAGATAGTTTTTCATTGTTATTTTATTTTTTAGTTACCGTATAGTTTTACTGAATGTATAATTAAAGGGTAAGTCTGAACCCTGTAGTGATATTTCTCATCAGAGGCGAGTCGCTAACTCCGACTTCAGGATCCCATCCCGACCATTTGGTCCAGGTATAAAGATTCTTTCCGGAGATAAAAAACTGGCACGACTCTACTTTGAGTGATTTCAGTAATTCAGGTTTGAAGTTGTAACTTAGTGATACATCCTGTAAGCGCACAAAACTGCGACTTTCGTATACCCCACTTCGTACAACCGGAGTATTGTAAATACCGGTAGCATTATTCACTCCATTATCGGGAGTCCAGTATGGTCTTACCGCAGAGGCATTAACACGATAAACATTGTCGGAGTTCCATTGCGTATTGACTACCGAGGAGTTATCGTCTAAATAATATCCGTTGCCACCCTGAATTGAGTTAATCAGGAATGAGAATGTGAAATTGTTGTAGCTTAAGGTATTGTTGATACTGAACCGATAGTTTGGTGTTTTGTATCCGATAATCTTGCGGTCGGCATTTGGCTCAATTACACCGTCAGTATTCTGATCGACATATTTAAACTGACCAGGAAACCAGTTGGCCAAAGTTTTACCTTCATAATGTTCCTGCTCGGTCCAAAGTCCGCCGGTAAACTCATAATCGTAGATTGCACTTATCGATTCCCCAACAAACCATGAGTTTCCAATATCCTTATCGGTTTTGCCTCCGTATAATTTGGTAATTTCATCCCTGTTCAACGAGAAATTTAAATTAGTTGTCCAATTGAACTGACCCTTAAGATTAACTGTATTCAAAGCCAATTCAATACCTTTATTCTCGATTGCGCCAATATTTGCCCAAACACTTGAATATCCGGTTGTTGGAGGAAGTGTTCTTTGAACCAAAACATCATTCGTTTTTGCCTGATAAACATCAATTGACCCTGAAATTCGCTGATCAAGGAAGGCATAGTCGATTCCGACATTGAAAGAAGAAGTTGCTTCCCAGCCCAGATCTGCATTTCCAAGTGTACTTGGGAAAACAGAAATTGCAGTATTTGAACCATATATGTATGGATTGGCGGTCATTCTGGAGAAACTTGAATAGCGTCCGATTCCCTGGTTCCCGTTTTTACCATACGATGTTCTAAGCTTTAAATACATCCAGTCAAGATTTTCCATGAAGGACTCTTCGGATACCACCCATCCCAATGAAACTGATGGGAATGTAGCAAATTTGGTATTTTCACCAAATCCGGAGAACCCGTCACGGCGTACAGTTCCGGTAAGCATATAACGGTTTTTGTACGAATAATTCGCCCGCGCCATATAAGAAATACTATTTTCTTCCCATGCTGTTGAAGCAACAGTGGCAATGGTTCCGAGTCCCATGTTATTGTATCCCAGTACCGCATTGTCAAATCCCTGTGCATTAAGAGTTGAGCTTTGTGCAATACTGTTTTCGCGGCTGTAAAGTAAGGTGGCATT
>CAMDGL010000510.1 GCA_945897845.1 Chitinophaga pinensis
CTTTTGAAATTCGGGAAGTAAATTTTTCTATATTTGTACCTTTTAAAAATTACGGCTATAATTTCGGTTTCGATGAGCAATAAATTTCAGGTTTACAAACAGTTAGACCTATCTCAGATCAATAAAGATGTATTGAAAAGATGGGAAGAAGACGATACATTTCATAAAAGTATTTCGACACGCGAAGGACATCCAACCTTTGTATTTTACGAAGGACCGCCATCAGCAAACGGTATGCCTGGTATTCACCATGTGATGGCACGCGCCATTAAAGATACTTTCTGCCGCTATAAAACCATGAAAGGTTTTCGTGTTCACCGAAAAGCCGGATGGGACACGCACGGTCTTCCTGTGGAACTGAGTGTGGAAAAATTACTGGGAATTACCAAAGACGACATTGGCAAAAAAATCAGCATCGAAGATTACAATGCAGCCTGCCGCAAAGAGGTAATGAAATACACCCGCGAATGGGAAGAACTGACCCGCCAAATGGGCTACTGGGTAAATATGGACAATCCTTATGTAACCTACGATAGCCGCTACATCGAAACCGTATGGTGGTTGCTCAAACAGCTTTTCGAAAAAAATCTGATATACAAAGGCTACACCATTCAGCCATTTTCTCCTGCCGCCGGAACCGGACTCAGCTCGCACGAACTGAACCAGCCCGGATGCTACCGCGATGTGAAAGACACGACTGCGATTGCTCAGTTTAAAGCCATCAGGGACGAAAAATCTGAATTTCTTTTCAGCAATGTTGAGACTGATTTGTATTTCATTGCCTGGACAACCACTCCTTGGACATTGCCATCGAACACTGCTTTGTGCGTTGGCCCAAAAATCAAATACCTGAAAGTGAGAACTTTCAATCCATATACAGGAGAACCGGTTACACTTATTCTGGCGAAAAATTTGCTTTCGGCGCATTTTGATCCGAAAAATGAAGAAATTCCTTTGGAAGATTATGCGCAGGGCGACAAGAAAATACCATTCCGTATTCTGGGCGAATATTCAGGAACAGAACTTGAAGGTGTTAATTACGAACAACTTATCAATTGGGTAAAACCAAAAGGCGATGCTTTTCGGGTAATTACCGGAGATTTTGTAACTACCGAGGACGGAACCGGAATTGTACACATTGCGCCAACATTTGGTGCCGATGATGACAGGGTTGCCAAACAAAACGGAATTGTTCCGCTGATTGTTGACGACCTTGAAGGCAAACGTCAGCCACTTGTTGACCGAAACGGCCGGTTTTTCCTGATTAAAAACTTGGACGCAAAGTTTGTTGCTGAGTACGTGAACCTGCAAACTTATCCTGAATTTGCCGGTCGGTTTGTGAAAAATGAATACGACGAAAAGCTTACTGAAGACGATTCCACGGTGGATATCGACATTGCGGTGATGCTCAAAAAAGAAAATAAAGCATTCAAAGTTGAGAAACACGTTCACAGCTACCCGCATTGCTGGAGAACCGACAAGCCAATTCTCTATTATCCGCTTGATTCGTGGTTCATAAGAACTACCGCGGTAAAAGATAAAATGATTGCCCTCAACAAAACAATCAACTGGAAACCACAGTCAACCGGAACAGGACGTTTTGGAAACTGGCTCGAAAACCTGGTTGACTGGAACCTCAGCCGCTCGCGTTTCTGGGGAACTCCGCTACCAATCTGGCGCACCGAAGATGGCACTGAAATCAAATGCATCGGATCGGTTGAAGAACTGATGAAGGAGATAAATGCAGCAGTCGCTTCAGGAGTAATGGAGAAAAACATTTTTGAAGGTTTTGAAGTTGGCAACAACTCCGCGGAAAACTACCAAAAGGTTGACCTTCATCGCCCGTTCGTTGATGATATTTTCCTCGTTTCAGCCACAGGCAAAAAAATGTTCCGCGAACCCGACCTGATTGATGTTTGGTTTGATTCGGGTGCAATGCCGTATGCACAATGTCACTTCCCGTTTCATAAAAAAGAGAAATTCAACGAGGTATTCCCTGCCGATTTTATTGCTGAAGGGGTTGACCAGACAAGAGGATGGTTTTTTACGCTTCACGCGATTGCAACCATGATCGACGAATCGGTGGCATTCAAAAATATTATCTCAAACGGACTGGTGCTCGATAAAAGCGGCAACAAAATGTCGAAACGTTTGGGCAATGCGGTTGATCCGTTCGCTGCAATTGAAGAACACGGTTCCGATCCGTTGCGCTGGTACATGATGACCAACTCACAACCCTGGGACAACCTGAAATTCGATATCAACGGAGTTGACGAAGTGAAACGCAAATTCTTCGGCACACTCTACAATACCTATAACTTTTTCGCGATGTATGCCAACATCGACGGATTCACTTATTCCGAAGAAGAAATTCCGGTGGCTGAAAGGTCTGAATTGGATCGTTGGGTCATCTCACTGATGAATTCACTGATTAAGGAAGTAGCCGAATGCTATGAAACTTATGAGCCAACTCGTGCCGGACGTGCTATTTCAGAATTTGTTTCTGAAAACCTGAGCAACTGGTTTGTGCGTTTGAGCCGCCGCCGTTATTGGGGTGGATCGTACGATAAAGATAAAATTTCGGCTTACCAGACACTTTACACCTGTTTGAACACCGTTGCCAAATTATCGGCTCCAATGGTGCCATTCTATGCTGATTTGCTTTACTCCGACCTGAATAAAATATCAGGAAAAGAAACAGACCAAAGCATTCACCTTTCTGACTTTCCGGTTGCCGATGAAACAATGATCGACCGCGATCTGGAAGAAAGAATGTCCATTGCTCAAAAAGCGTCTTCCATGATTCTGAGCCTTCGCCGGAAAGAAAAACTAAAGGTTCGTCAGCCGCTGGCAAAAATCATGGTTCCGGTACTGAGCAAAGATTTTCAGGAAAAATTTGATGCGGTTAAAAACATCATTCTTTCTGAAGTAAACGTGAAAGAGGTAGAATACCTGACCGATGCAGCCGGCATCATCAGCAAAAAAATAAAAGCCAATTTTAAAACTCTTGGACCAAAATACGGGAAACTGATGAAACAGATTTCCGGAGAAATTGCAGGTTTCAGTCAGGAAGACATCAGCCTTCTTGAAAAATCGGGAAGCCGTGATTTGAGTATCAACGGAGAAAGCATTTCTTTAAGTTTGGAAGATGTTGAAATTCAGACTGAAGATGT
>CAMDGL010000511.1 GCA_945897845.1 Chitinophaga pinensis
GATCCGAATAAAAAATATCCAACAATTCTGTTTTGTGAAGGCGGTCCGCAAACTACCGTCAGCCAGTTTTGGTCGTACCGATGGAATTTTCAGCAGATGGTTGCCAACGGATACATCGTTGTTGCACCTAACAGACGCGGTTTGCCCGGTTTTGGTAAAGAATGGCTGGAACAAATCAGCGGCGATTATGGTGGCCAAAACATGAAAGATTACCTTTCGGCCATTGATGAAATGGCCAAAGAACCTTTTGTTGACAAGGATAAACTGGGTTGTGTGGGTGCCAGTTATGGCGGATTCTCAGTTTACTGGCTTGCCGGTCATCACGAAAAGCGATTCAAAGCATTTATTTCGCACGACGGGATGTTCAATCTGGAACAACAGTATCTGGAAACAGAAGAAATGTGGTTTGTAAACTGGGATTTGGGTGGATCTTACTGGGATAAATCGAATGCAATTGCGCAACGTTCGTATGCAAATTCGCCGCACTTGTTTGTTGACAAATGGGATACTCCGATTCTGGTAATTCACGGAGAAAAAGATTACCGCATTCTTGCATCACAGGGAATGTCAGCCTTCAATGCCGCTGTTTTACGCGGTGTTCCTGCTCAAATGCTTATTTTTCCTGAAGAAAACCACTGGGTTTTACAGCCTCAAAATGGGATTTTATGGCAAAGGGTATTTAAACAATGGTTGGATAAATGGCTGAAATAATCAGTCGTTCAGTAAATTGAAAGTATGACAAGCCACTACGCCGGCAGTTTCGGTGCGGAGGCGGCTGTCGCCAAGACTCACCGGATGGAAACCGGCTTTTATCGCCAGTTCAATTTCTTCGGAAGAAAAATCTCCTTCGGGGCCAATTAAAATAAGGTAGTTCTGTTTCGGGACTACCATTTTTTTTAGCAAATCGCGGTGCTGCTCGTCGCAATGAGCGATGAACTTTTGCCCGTCGAAAGGCTGCAAGATAAAATCACTGAATTTGGTTAGCGGATCAAGCTGTGGCAAATAGGCTTTCAGCGATTGTTTCATGGCCGAAACCATCACCTTTTCCAACCGGTCGGCTTTTATTTCTTTGCGTTCCGAATACCGGCAAAGCAGCGGAGTTACCCGACTGATGCCAATTTCAGTAGCTTTCTCCAGAAACCATTCGATCCGTTCAATGCTTTTTGTAGGGGCGATTGCTATGTGAACCTGAAATTTCCGGAACCCGAAATTTAGCTCCGATTTGATCACATCTACCATGCACCGTTTGGGATTTGGATAAGTAATTTCGGCTGTGTAAAAACCGCCCCGACCATCCACCAGAGTAATTTGGTCACCTTTTTCCAGCCTCAAAACCCGAATACAATGTTTCGATTCGGTTTCATCAAGTGTATAGTTGTTGCCTGAAATTTCGGGAGTATAAAAAATATGCATGGTTTTCAAAAAGTTTCAAGTTCCAAGTTCCAGGTTTGTGCGGTGAATGCGATTGACCGGATTTGAAACTTTCTTGTTTCTTATTTCTTGTTCGATATTATTTCTCTTATCTAATTTGATAGCATTACATCCCCTTTGGTACAAGCTGAAAAGCCAGTTTTCCGCCCCTGGCCGATACCTCTTTCCAGGTTTGAACGTCGAAATCGAGCGCAACGGTCGAGCAGGTCGGCATGTCGGCGTTGAAATATTTTACCAGATTGTAAACCAGGTAATAAACCGTTGGATTGTGCCCAAAAACAAAAACGGTCTGAACATTTTCAGGAAATTGCTGAACCAGATCGATAAAATCATGGGTTGTCATCCCTTCGTAAAAATCCCGTTCCTTGCGAATAGATTCAAGATCATAGCCAAGATTATTACAGAAAATTCTGGCAGTGTGCATTGTTCTGGTTGCAGGACTGGCAATTGCCAAATCAGGAGTAATTCCCATTTCCTTCAGCCGTAAACTAATTTTATCAGCATCGCTGATTCCCCGATCCATCAGATCGCGGTTAAAATCATCGTCGTAGCCAAACGGAACTGATTTTGCATGTCGGACAATTATTACGCGTTTCATTGTTGTAGTTTTGTACAAAATTACGAAATAATAAGCTTTAATTCAGTATCGTAAATAAACGTTTGAGGCTGTTTCCGTGTTCATCGGTAAGGGTAATCAGGTGCTGGCCGATGGATGGGGTAAGTTCTTTCTGATGAATGTAACTGGTGGTTCCGATGAACTGATTGTCGAGGTGCCAGAAAATTTTCACTGAAGCCTCGCGGTGAGCCACTTCAAAAACTACATTTCCGCGTTTTCCTTCCACCGAGCGTGGTATGTAAATCTTATCGTTGGAGCCCGGATAAATAAATTCCATCACCTGTTGTTCTCCTTTTCCTGAAATTGAATTGACAGGAACCGACAAATACGAAGGATTGTATTTTCTGAAATAGAATTCCATGGCAGGTGGCAAAATAAACCATTTTTCAACGCTCACTTCAGCAAGAACATTGAGGTTATTTTTTTGTCCTGATTGATTCTGAACGATCTTAATGGACTGACAATAAGGACATGGTTCGGTTTTCAGTCCCTGTTCAGGAATGGCCACCGTTTTATTTTCCGGACAATTGTTTCCCAACCGGTATCCGCTGTGGCTGCAAACTTCGGCATAGTTAATTTCGCCGTCCGGTTGCGGATGTGGAGCCGATTCGGGCAACAAATTCAGGATATTAAAAAGGAGCGGTCCGGCAGCTGTAACGCCTGTCAATCCTGGTCTTCCTTCGCCGTTCGAGTTGCCCGCCCAGACGCCGACCACATAATCGGGCGTAGTTGCAATGGCCCAGGCATCGCGAAACCCAAAGCTGGTACCGGTTTTCCATGCAACCCGTCGCGACGACTGAAAATTTTCCCATCCTGATTGTCCTTCCGGTCGGTTTACTTCGAGCAATGCCTGAAACGTAAACCATACGGCATCGGCATCGGCAACGCTTTCCTGCCGGGTCAACTGATTGGTTTGCTGGGAAGGAATGAGCGACGGAACTTCGAAATTTTCCTTGTAATACTGACGTTTCAGATTGTAATTGTTCAATGTACGCGAAAAACCTGCATAAGCAGAGCACAGCTCCCACAGGGAAGTTTCACCGCCGCCAAGAATAAGCGAAAGTCCGTAATGATCGGAGCTTTTATTGAATGAGGTGAAGCCAAACTGTTTCAGCTTGTCCA
>CAMDGL010000512.1 GCA_945897845.1 Chitinophaga pinensis
ATGATTCCCATTGAAGAGTATGCTAAAATATATAATCCGGATGACATGCCGGTCCCGGAAAGTATTGGTGACAACATGGAAAATTCTCCATACATTGAGTCTAACGGCAGGTTGAAAAGTCCGGAATATGCCGATCCCGAAAAGATAAAGTACATGATTGCCAACTATTATGCCTTGGTTACCGAAATAGATGACTGGGTTGGCAAAATACTGGACACACTCGATGAATTGGGATTGGCCGAAAATACGCTGGTAATTTTCACCAGCGACCACGGCGAAATGCTTGGTGCTCATGGAATGAGGGAGAAAAATGTCTTTTACACTGAATCGTCACACGTGCCATTAATGATCCGATTCCCGAAAAAAATTAGAAAAGAAACTGTTGTTGACAATTATATAACGAATCTTGACCTGTTTTCAACCATACTTGATTATGCGGGAGTTGGAAAAAAGATCAAATCTGATGGAAGGAGTCTGAGAGATCTTATCGAAAATAGAAAAACACATCGGCCCGATTTTATTGTGACCGAATGGAATTTCAGAGGCGACGAAATTTCAAACTACATGGTATTGCATGAAGGATGGAAATTACTGATTCCCTATTCGGAGAGTTCGAAGGTGATCAATGCAATGTATGACCTGAATACTGATCCCTCTGAAATGAATAATCTGATTGGCAATAATCCGGATAAACAAAAGTATGCTGAAAAAGCAGAAGAACTTCGTAAAAGCTTGCTGGAATGGCTGAAAAAGAATAAATCGGCACACTTCGATGGAGTTCAGAAAAGAAAATTGATTTAAATGAATGACTAAAATACCCTATAAGAAATGAAACCATCTAAAATTCTCATATCTACCGGAATTCTTTCTTCAGTATTTTCCATTCCATTCGTGAGTGAAGGAAAACCAGCAGTGCAAAAAAAGCCAAATGTTGTCATCATCCTGACCGATGATATGGGATATGGAGATATTTCGTGCTAGTGTCATGTCAACGTTATCCTGTCAAAGGATCGTCACCCTGAACTTGTTTCAGGGTCTCATGACAGAAGGGATGCCGAAACAAGTTCGGCATGACGTTGTAACAAGAGTTGGTTGACACGACACTTCTTTCATCCGAAAGACAGCGAAGGCAAATTCATCGAACCATTCGATTATGTTTTTTCAGGCGGAATGGGTGCCCGCGAGTTCTGTGGTGAAAACAATGCCTGGATTTACCGCTGGGATGTTCAGCACAATGTAGCCGATTTGATCAGCCTGATGGGCGGACGCGAAAAGTTTATTTCGAACCTCGACGATATGTTTTCTCAACCTTTGGGGAAAGGCAAATATTCGTTCTATGCCGCAGTTCGATAAGGTGAAAATGGATTTGGGCAACGGCAAATTCTTTGAAGCCGTCAATAATTCTGCAGATAACAAATACATCCAATCAGCTTCACTAAACGGCAAACCCTGGGATAAAGCCTGGTTTTCGCACGCCGACCTGATTTCAGGTGGAAAACTGATACTTCAATTGGGCCAAAAGCCAACCACGAATGGGGATGCAAGGTTAATAATGTACCACCTTCAGCAAATGGAATAAAAAGAATTACAATGCTCAACCCCACTCCGGAAATTGGGTTTTATTCAGATCGAGTGTGGCTATTGTTTTCATGTCTGAATTATCCAATTCAAAATCAAAAATGATTAAATTTTCAATCATGTGCGCTTTTTGTGAAGATCTTGGGATGGCAACAACGCCTCTCTGGAAGTGCCACCTTAAGCACACCTGGGCAATACTTTTAGTATGCTTTTTGCCAATGGCAGCCAGGGTTGGGTTGCTGAAAATGTCATTTCTGCCTGCGGCAAAAGGCGACCAGGCTTCCATTTGCACGGAAGTTTTCTTCAAATCGTCATACGAATTATGTTCCTGAAAGAAAACATGCGTTTCGATTTGATTGATCACGGGTTTGATTTTGGCAGTTGTCATCAGCCCGGCCAACTGATCAGGATCAAAATTACTCACTCCAATGGCCCTGATTTTACCTGCCTCGTACAGCTCTTCCATGGCTTTCCACGAACCTTTGACATCTCCTCTTGGCCGGTGGATGAGATACAAATCCAAATACTCCAGACCCAATTTGTTTAATGTGGTTTGAAAAGCTTTTTTTGTACTTTCATACCCCGCAAAGTCAACCCAAAGTTTTGAAGTTACAAAAAGGTCTTCCCTGTTTATGCCACTTTTCTTAATCCCGACACCCACGGCTTCTTCGTTTCCGTATATGTGGGCAGTGTCAATAAGCCGGTACCCCACTGAAATTGCTTCAGCTACACAACGCTCACCTATATCACCGGTAAGGGTGTTTGTACCAAAACCAAGCATTGGCATTTTTAAGCCGTTGTTGAGTTTTACGGCAGGAATTAAATTTTTCGCCTGAGTAGCGGAAAGAGCACCGAATACTTTGGTTCCACTCAAGGGTAAAAACAGTGCAGAAGCTGCAACCACCGCGCCGGCACGTAAAAAATCCCGACGTTTCATTCCATTGGATTGATCTTTTGTTTCCATTTTATTTCTGTTTGTTTGGTTCAAATATAGCATTTTTTCAATGGTATGGGTTGGGCTTCTGGGAATCAATATAATCGTGTCCGAAAAAAATCAGGAATTGATATTGTGTTGATTTGAATTAACCATGCCAAACAAGATTTTCGCTTCGCGGATTTCCACTTCGTTCCAATTCATTCCTTTTTGTGCCGCCTCCTTTAAAATTAATTCAGTGGCATGTTCGTTTCATTCTTTTTAGCAGTTGATAATAATTACTTTTACCCTCCAAATGGGAACTATTCGAACAGTTACAGTCACCCGGTATATGCAACCCCTGAGGGAAGGTGGTTCATTACCCGCATTGGCCGAAGCCGATGATGACTTCAAGTATGTGATAAAGTTCAAAGGCGGAGGACATGGGGTAAAAACACTCATTGCTGAATTGATCGGAGGCGAGATTGCAAGGGCGCTGGGTTTAAAAGTGCCTGAGCTTGTTTTTGCGGAGTTGGATGAATGCTTTGGCCGTTCCGAGGGAGATGAGGAGATTCAGGATCTTTTAAAGGCAAGTCAAGGCTTAAACCTGGGGTTGCACTTTTTATCAGGCGCTTTCACCTACGATCCGGTAG
>CAMDGL010000513.1 GCA_945897845.1 Chitinophaga pinensis
CTATTAATTTACGAATTCGACATTGTTATCAGAACCAATGCAATAAGGAATAACACAAACATTAAGGTCACTATCGTATTTGTCCCTTTCGGGGCACCTTTAAATTCTTTCCAGACCAGTACTCCCCAAAGGATTGCAACTACCGGAGCTGCGTTACTTAGTGCATAAGCGATTGTGGAACCTTCGCCCGATGACATAAAACTTACTACCATTCCGAGCATCCAGATTGAACCACCCAGGATACCCCAGAAATGTGATTTTATGGAACCCTTGAAATAAGCGCTCATTTTTACGGGCTTACCTTCAACAGGCTTTGCCATAAAAATTGGATTAATTATAAATGTGCTTAAGAAAGCTCCAAGAGCAAAAAATACAGCTCCTGAATATGGGGTGAGTGTTCCTGCACCGCTTAACCCGAATGCCGGGTCCATTCCATACATCGTGACCGTATAAAAAGGTGCGATAAATAAACCTGCCAGTACGGCCAGAATAATTCCTTTAAAACTTGGTTTCTTCTGGTAAGCTGTTAATCTTTTGTATGATCTCATGCTCAGATAAATTGCAAAAGTTGCCAATGCCATTCCACCAAAAAGTAAGTATGGGTTACTGTTGCTGCTTCCCTTGGTTGCAATTTCAATAATGAAACCTATAATTGTTCCGCCAAGCCAGGCAATTCCACCACCAATTGGGAATCCAACAGCCAAACCGGCAACAGCAATTGCGGCAACTAAGAGTAAATTACCAAGGTTCCAGATTACTCCACCCAACATACTATAGGCAATACTTTTACCATCGGCTTGTGCCAGATCTTCCAAAAAAGTTCTGCCTCCGGGTTCATGGCCCATACTTCCTAATGTAAATGCTGCGATGAGTGAGAACACTAACAAACCAATGACTACATCCCAATAGAAGAGTTCGAACCGCCAGTTTTTTGCTGCCAGCTTCTGAGTATTCGCCCATGAACCCCAACAGGTCATGGCGATTACGAAAAAGAAAACTGCTAATGCGTAATTATGAACCAGTACCATATTTTTTCGGTTTTATTGATGTTTGTAAATTTCCCAACCTAAATAATTGCCAATGGCTTCTTCCAGGATTTCGGCAACATGGCCACGAACCATCCCCACGTGGTGTTCGAACCCGTTTTTGCACATGTATTTCATTAAATTCTGAAGATTTGGAATCTCGCAAACAGCAATGCCACCATCCATTCCGTAGGGATCGTCGGTTATTACACCTTCACCCAGATATGTTTTAATTGTTCCTTTAGTATCGTCGGTAGAAACACGGAAATAGGTCATTCTTCCAGGTGCTACCTTGCCTTTTACTGCGCCAAAAGTATCTTCCTGTCCGAGTACAGTGCCCAAAATATCGAGGCTGCCAATTTCAATTTCGTTTTCAAAGAAAGACTTAGGATAGTTGCTGCAATGGGTGCAAACTACTTTGTTGCGGTCTTCTGCAAAATTGTTATTCCAGTCGAGAAGTGCCGAAGGTTTCTGCGATGCCAAAGCAAGTGCATACATTCCGATGGTTCCCATTACATCCACTTCACAAGCTGATGGCATCAGTTTTTCGCCCATCATACTCATGGTAACACACGCGGCACAACCGTAATTTTTCTCGATTGATTCCCAGCATTGTAGTGCCGAGATATTGATATTGTTATCAGCAATCCAATTTTCTACAGCAAGGCCAAAACGAGCCTGTTTCGAAATTTGTCCTTTGTGAAGTATATTGCAGGTTCCGTAGTTTTGAATAGCTTCTACTTTTTCAACCACTTCGGGTGCATTGGAATCGATTTTTTCAGCAGCGCCAATAATCTCCGACATATCAACCGGAACTACTGTAATGTCAGCTTGCTGTAAAATCTTTTCGCTGAAGCGCATGGTCTGAAAACCAATCGGACGGGTACCGATAGCGCCAACGCGGAGTCCTTTCAAGCCTTTTACCACGCGGCAAACGCTAGCAAATTTCAGGATATCACGTATAAAAGCATCGCTGTCTAAACTGTAGGTATGACTTTCAGTGTCGGTAAATTTAATGCCGTATTGATAGAGGTTGTTGCATACTGAGAGTTTACCGCAGAATGCATCGCGCCGACTTTTAACATCCACCTTGTCGTTGTCATCATCAACAGCCTGTACCAAAACAGGAACATTTAAACCAGCCATTTTAATGGTGTTAACAACTCCTAATTCATCGCCGAAGTTTGGAAGCACAACGATGATACCATCAATCTTTTCGGCATTCTGTTTAAAGTATCTGGCACATTTTACAGCATCTTCATAGCCTTCAATGTTGCCGGTTGGTGTATCTTCCCCGGGAAGGATCACGGTATCAAAACCCATTTTTGAAAGTTTATCAAGCACTTTTGTTCTGGCATCAACGGCCAGTTTAAAATTGAAAATGTTACGAGTGGCGATAATAACGCCAAATGATTGTTTTTTGAGTTCCATAGTTAGTCTTATTTACGATTTACAATTGGTTCCAAGTTTCAGGTTTCAAGTTCCAGGTTTCAAGTTCCAGGTTTCAGGTTCCAGGTTCCAGGTTTCAAGTTTCAAGTTTCAAGTTTCAAAGTTCAAAGTTGCGTGCCGATCCGGTTTCCATGCCCCATGCCCCATGCTCCCTGCTCTCTTGTTTCAAGTTCAAAGTTTCAAGTTCAAAGTTGCGTGCCGATCCGGGCTCCATGCTCCCTGCCCCCTGCATCCGGGGCCTCGTTTTCCTTTTTACTCATTCCACCAGCCGCGCGCGCTTCACCGCCACTTTCCATCCCGAATACAGTTTTTCAATTTCTTCGGAAGGCATGGTTGGAGTAAAGGTTTTATCAACCTTCCGGAGCGATTTGATTTCATCCAGATCTTTCCACAATCCACAGGCAAGTCCTGCCATAAAAGCTGCACCCAGAGCCGAAATCTCTTCGATGTTACTTCTGACCACTTCCTGGCGAAGCATATCACTCTGGAATTGCATCAGAAAATTATTACGGGTTGGACCACCGTCAACACGCATTTCGCGGAATGGAATAGTGGCATTTTCAACCATCAGGTCAATCAGATCTTTTATCTGGTAGGCAATGCTTTCGAGTGCTGCACGAACGATGTGCGCTTTTTTGGTGTTTCGCGCCATTCCGGAGATACAGGC
>CAMDGL010000514.1 GCA_945897845.1 Chitinophaga pinensis
TGGCACACTCCAATGGCCGTGTATGCCATGGAAAACGGAAAACATGCAACAGTTGAAGTGCCGGCAGCCAAAACCATTGACGAGTGCTGGCAATTAGTTGAAACTTCGGAAAAAACAAAGAAACATTGCATGATGCTCGAAAATACATGCTACGATTTTTTTGAATTGCTGACTCTGAATATGGCACGACAAGGCTTTTTCGGAGAAATTGTTCATACTGAAGGCGCTTATATTCACACTTTAATCGATTCAAATTTCGATAAAGACGGATACGCCGAAATGTGGAGGCTGAGGGAAAATCTAAGAAACGGAAATCTTTATCCAACCCACGGATTGGGTCCTATTGCACAGGTAATGAATATCAACCGCGGCGACCAGATGGAATACCTGACAGCAATGCAGTCGAACGATTTTCAAATGGCTCCCCTCGCTAAGAAACTGGCTTCAGACGACAGTTTTTTCAGTGAGTTTGCGGGTAAGAAATACCGTGGAAATATGAATACAACCACAATCCGCACTTTCAGTGGCAAAACCATCATGTTGCAACACGATGTAACAAGTCCAAGGGTGTACTCGCGTATTCATCTGATAAGCGGCACCAAAGCAGTTGCGATGAAATACCCCGAACCAGGTCGCATTGCCACCACCCATGAATGGTTAAATGATGTGGAAATGAAAAAACTGGAGGAAAAATACACTCCCGAAATTGTAAAACATATTGGCGAAATGGCAAAAAAAGTTGGCGGCCACGGAGGAATGGATTTTATGATGGACTGGCGCACAATTGATTGTTTACGCAACGGATTGCCTCTCGATCAGGATGTTTACGATGCTGCATTGTGGAGTTCAATTGCACCATTAAGCGAAAAATCGGTGGCTAACCGTTCAAATTCGATTGATGTGCCTGATTTTACACGTGGTGCATGGAAAACGAATAAACCAATGGAACTTACCTTAAAAGGTGGCGGAACCACGGGGGTAAAATAAAAAATAATTTCTCTTTGATCATTACGCAACCTTTATTTAGGTAATTCCGTCTTAAAAACGTTGTAACTAAAAATAGAAATTATGAAACAGACAATTTTACTTGGTTTTTTACTATTTTCAATTGCAGTGGGAGCGCAGGACTTTTACAGTAGCGGCAACTGCAAAGCAAACTTTAAGTTTGAGGTAAATCGTGAAATTAAAACATTTGCACCTGCCACACCTATTAATTTTTATGATACTTCCATTGGCAATGTAAAAGCATGGTACTGGGATTTTGGCGATGGACAAACAAGCACCGAACAAAACCCGCTGTTTATTTTCAATCACCCAATCGGTGGGCCAAATGTGAAAATAAGTCCATATCGTACAGTCAGACTGACAATAGTAACTGATAGTTGCAAAAGCACTTTCTCTCAGTTAATTAATATTATGGATGGTACTTTATATGAACAACCCAAATGCGAAGTCGCATTTGGCTATGATGCAAAAAACATATCAGATTCGACTGATTTTAAAACTTTAGTAAATTTCTATTGTAAATCCAATCCCGAAGCAAAAGAATGGTTTTGGGACTTTGGCGATGGAACAACCAGCACCGAAGCCTTTCCAACCCATGAATTTAAGCTAATTAAGCCGGCTGATTCAATTTTAGTTGATCCAAATCCGTTTAGGACAATCTGCCTTACCGTGGTTACTGTTGATGGTTGCAAAGTAACTCATTGTGAAACAGTAAATGTTTTTGACATTGTTACTCTTCCTAACGAACCTGCCTGTCTGGCACAATTCAAATATTATGAATCGAGCCGCGATACAGTTGGCGGAACAGCAAAAATCGTTTTCAACAATTATTCTGAAGGCAAGGATTTAAAATATTTCTGGCAATTCGGTGATATGGAAACCAGCACCGAAAAAGAACCTGTACATAAATTCAGTCTCGATCAATCTGAATACAAAGTTTGTCTTACAGTAACCGGCGCCGACAGTTGCATCAGTATTGACTGCCAGCCGGTTTACCTGAAATACCCGGTTGTAATTGATACTGTTGTGCCCGGTTGTTTCGTCGATTTCGGTTTCGAAAGACAGGATTTGCTGATGTCTCCGCTGCCTTCAGCCCTTTTTAAATTCTACTACAAATCATTTCCTGAAGCTACCGAATGGTACTGGGATTTTGGCGACGGAACCACAAGCAACGATCCCAATCCGACTCATATTTATATTAAACCTTTGACGAACGATTCAATGAAAGTGATGTACAATCCTTTCAGAACGATATGTCTGACAATAAAAACTGCCGATGGGTGTAAAGTAAATTTATGTCAGACCGTTCAGGTTTTCGATTACAATCCGGAGCCCGAAAAATGCCCCGTATATTTTAAATATTATCAAAACAATGATGTCGTTTCCATACCCGAAGTAGTTCCAATACAACTTGTTGATGTTTCAGAAGGCGACATATTATCGCGCCTGTGGCAGTTCGAAGACGGAACCACCAGCACCGAAAAAGAGCCACTGGTTTCGTTCAGTATTTTTCAACCGGTTCACAAGGTATGCCTGACCGTTACTTTTGCCGACAGTTGCACCAATACATTTTGTGATGCAGTTTATGTTAACAGAGGGTATGTTGATACAGTTATGATTGATCCAACTTGTCCGTATTACATTAAAATTGATGGAAGTTTCCCACCCGAAATGTCGTCGTGTGCAGGATTGGCCTCGGCAAAGGTTTATCTGGGCGATTCACTGATGACACCTGAAATCATCAGTTGGTCAACTGGAGATACGCTTCCGGAAGTGAAAGGACTTTGCCCGACTCAAACCTATACAGTTAAAGCGCTTATGCCCGATGGTTGCGTTGTTTGGACGAATTTCGTTTTTGGATCAGACGGATCGATCACTCCGGTTTCACCTATCAATTGGTGGTTAAGCGGCGAAAGGGAAAAAATGTATGTTCGGTCGGATGCAGGCGTTGGGATGAAAGTTGAATGGCGTCTTTGCGACGGAACCATGATTGAGGCCGACAGCATTCCGCTTGATGCAATTAACTGCGGAGGAAACGAGTCGAACATGATTATCAAAGACTTACTTGGAAATGTGGTTTATTCAGAAAATATCTCGTTGAAAGCTTCGTTTACAGGTGTTGGTGATATTAA
>CAMDGL010000515.1 GCA_945897845.1 Chitinophaga pinensis
TTTTAATCTTTCAAGGGTTTTCTTTTCAATTGTTTTGGAAATTTGCATACGGTAAATATACTGATTTTCAGTGTTTATAAATTCAGGTTCTATTTGGATTTTACAGCTTGCATAGTTATGAAATTTCCACCATCCTGCAAAAAAAATGCTAACGGAACAGTTTGGAATCGGAATTGACCTTTGCAATAGAATCATATCTTTGCCTGAAATATGAATTGATATGGAAACCTACGAACTGAATGGAGCAGAATTTATTGAGTTGATTAAGCTGCTGAAAATAATGCGTGTCAGCGAATCGGGCGGGCAGGCCAAAATGATGGTTGACGATGGAATTGTTTTTCGCAATGGTGAACCCGAATTCCGCAAACGCGCCAAACTCAGGAGCGGCGATGTGATTGAAGTAATGGATTTTAAAATAAAGGTTGAATAAAAGGCATTTAATTGGAAGTCCGGGTGCGACTTTGACTCGCGCCCGGACTCAAATTTAGCAATCAGAGTTAATTGTATTCAAATCGTTTAACGGAACAACGGTAATACCGTTACTTCTTTTTTGAATCATGTCGCCTCCGTAAACAACAATCCCACCTTCGGTTTGCGTCATTTTATTCCAGAAATTAATCCCTTTGAAAAATTCATTTGTAATCGTTTGACCAGACTTGATTTCAACTGGAAGGAGTTTTTGTCCATTTTCTATGATCAAATCAATTTCATTGCCGACATTATCACGCCAGAAAAATAAATTGTTTGATTTTCCTGAATTGTACCTTCTTTTCAGAAAATCGACAACGACCATATTTTCGAAAAGACTTCCGCGTAACGGATGTAAATTGAGCTGTCCGGCATTTTCAACTCCCAGAAGAGCAACTGCCAGACCGGTGTCATAAAAATACAACTTTGGCATTTTAACAATACGTTTATTGAAATTGGAATGATAAGGCTGTAATCTGAAAACGATAAAACTTGTTTCCAATATCCCTATCCAAGAGCTTATTGACTTTACATCTACCCCAACTTCAACTGCAAGGCTGCTCATATTAAGCAACTGTCCTATCCGGCCAGCACAAAGACGAAGAAAACGCTCAAAAGCGCATAAATCCGTAATGTTTTTAATCAGACGGACATCCCGCTCAACATAGGTTCTTATGTAGTTTGGATACCACTTTGCCGGTTCGGTAGTTTCGTTGTAAAGGACAGGATATCCTCCAGTAAAAATCAATTGATTAATAGTTAATCCTTTATCGTTGATTTCATGCAAGCTTAATGGCAATAAGAATAAATATCCAACTCTTCCTGCCAAACTCTGAGATATACTTTGCTGGAGAAGAAAATTATTGGAACCAGTCAATACAAACAATCCATTGGCAGATGTTTCGTCAAGAATTTGCTGCAAATAGGAAAAAAGCTCTGGCACACGTTGTACTTCGTCGATTACTGCCCCTTGAGGATAATTGGATAAAAAACCTCTGGGATCTTCCATGGCAAATTTGCGGACATCAGGATTTTCCAGATTCGCATAAGGCTTATCCTTAAAAACCATACGAACCAGAGTGGTTTTGCCTGACTGACGCGGACCGATCACTGCTACTGCTTTGAACTGGGCGGACAAAGCACGTAATTCAAATTCTGCTTCCCTTTTTATCATGCAACAAACTTACAATATTGGAATCTGATTCCAAAATTGTAAGATAAATTTTAAAGGCTCTATGACGTTTTGTGTGGGTATTTTCCCACTTATATTCACCCCTTCCACCCCTCATTTAAAATGGAGGAGGTAATTCGCCTGCAAGCCGCATCTTCCCGTCGCTATGCCAACGGTAATGGGTTTCTTTTCGGCAACGACCGGCATTTCACGAAGGCTTTCGGCCTTATCCCGGGCATTTCATGGCTTCTTGCCAAGGCTTCACGGCGTCTCACCAGGTCTTCACGCCTTCTCACGAACGGTTCACGTGCACGTTATTCGTTCGTGAGAGGGTGCACATCGTTCGTGAGAAGGCTTTTTTTGTTGGTGAGAAGCCGCGCATTGTTAGCGAGAAGCCTTAATTCGTTTGCAAATGGGCGCGCATTGTTAGCGAGCAGGAGTATGCCCTGGTGATGAAGCGGTAACCATCATAAATGCAATTTGTATTTATCTTTTGAAATAAACGCATACAACAGAAATGTATTGATCTGTTTAACTCGATTTCATTTGTATGTTTAGAATTAATTTTTTAAAATAAAATCCGTTAGCTGCAGGATCCTTAACAAGCAGGAAGCGGCAGCGCCGTAAAATATTTGCAGTGAAAAAATTGATAAAAGCTGGTAAGGTGCAGCGCACCAAAACAATACAAATAATAGATGTCTATATTTCGGTGCTCCGCACCTTCTGTGTGTATGGCATCATAATATACTACAAATATCAACGGTGATCTGCACTTAAAAATGCTTGCTTTATAAATACTGCTGAAAATCACGCGTGTCAGCGAATCGGACGGGCAGGCCAAAATGATGGTTGACGATGGAATTTTTTTCCGCAATGGCGAACCTGAATTCCGCAAACGCGCCAAACTTCGGAGCGGCGATTTGATTGAAGTAATGGATTTTAAAATCCAGGTAGTGTAGGTTGTTTCCTACTGACGGGGTGACTCGGGTTTACTGAGCGGGTGACTCGAAGTCACCCGCTCAGTAGAGACCAACGCAATTGAAGTCGCGTCCGGAATATGTCGTAATGCATTTTTGTACTCAATAAATAGAAAAAGCACTCCGAAAATTCGAATCCAATCGGCATTCAACTGATGATTATTCTTCAATTCCACCACTTTTTTTTGTTTAAAAAACTAATCCTGAAGACCGTTATTTAACGAAAAATTTCATTGGTAATTCGGAGGCTATTATCCTTTAATTACAATGCTTCTACCCTTTTTTGGGAATGATTATCCTCCAATTTTATGAGCCAAAGTGAAGGTTATTGTACATGCCGGTATCCCAACATTGTATTTAGATACCTGTAACAGCTATTTTGGTAGTTAAGGGTTTTAATTTCAATTGATTTAATTAATTTAGCGTCCGGAAATTTGACTTTGGATGATGACGGGAAAGCTGAGCACTTTTATTATGAATGGATGGGATGTTGAGACGATTTGG
>CAMDGL010000516.1 GCA_945897845.1 Chitinophaga pinensis
AGAGCCAACCGGTCCAAAAGTTTTATCAAGTTTATAGGTGGCTTTCATTCTAAATTCAGTTTAAATCTGTCCTTATTTTCTCTGTTAATTTCTGAAAAGTATCCTGTTTCAAACTGACCTGGTTAAAGATATCTTCAATATCTTCTTTAGTAATTTTATCAAAATCTTCTTTTCTGGGACTGATAAACACGCCGCCGAAATCAACAGATGCAGGCGAAATTAACAGTTGGTCATTCCCTTCGGCAAAAAACTGGCTGGGGCGATGAAGCTTCCGCGGAAAAAGATGGATCGTCCATTTTTCTCCGGAAAAAGTGCACAGCGCATTCATCATAGGTTCAATTTTTTCGGGCTGCATCGCCTGTAAATAAGTGAAGTAAATTCCAATAATCCGAAGTGCTTCGTCCAAAGAACTTGTTTCCACCGAAATTATTTTCCGGAGGTAATCATCAAATGCCCAAACCTGGGTTTCTGCTGCTGAATAAAGTTGTCGTGCTGTTGATTTCAGCTGTTCAAACTCCGTCGCAATAGGCATGAATGAGCTCTCTCCTGCCTGAAAATGAAGGTGATCAGGAGCCGAAGCGCCACATTCAGGCCCGTTGTAAAACACTGTAAAACCTTCCATCGCTGCTGCTATTTCAAGCATGGATTTTACATTCGGGATAAACCGCTGATCGATGTGCGAGTTGCATGTGATGGTAAAATGAGTTTGGAAAATCGGGAACGGATTGACCAGAATCAGAAACCGATCACCAAATGCGATGGCATCCTGTTCGGTAGGGCGATTTTCACTGCACAAAAAACATTTGCGTGCGGCAATCGACTGCTTATCGACTTTGGCAGCCGACGAACGCATCCGTTCAGGATTGAACTGAACTTTTATCTGAAACCCATCAAATTGAAACTGCTTTTCTTCCACCGACTTCAACCCATTGTAATTTGCCGCAGCCAATGGCCAGAGGAGTTTTTCGCTTTCCACAAATTCCCGAAGAATTTGATTGGACGATTTATTTGTTTTTAAAATTATATCCAGTAGTTGTTCCATAATCATTACTTCATCCTTTATTTTTTAACGCTGTCAGGTTTTTCAAACGCTAACAGGTTATTTTGCGAACATCTTATGACCTGTCAGCGTCGCCAGACCTGACAGCGTCATTACAACCGTTTCCTTGCTTTCAACTCAATCGTGCGAATGCGGTCTTTGTACAAATTGTGCGCGTTCATTACTTCAATGCTCAACGAAGCATCCGAATTTTCGTCCCAGCGACGGCAAAGGTAAATCGGGTTGTAAATGCGGCCAATCTGGTACTGGCGCGAAATGGCCAATCCCAACGCATAATCTTCGCCGTAATTGACATTGGGAACCGGAATGCGCCTCAAAACCGGTGTGTAAAATGCCCGGGGAGCGCCCAATCCATTGATGCGAAGCGCATTGTTCCGGCCATTTTCAGGCGTCCATTCTTTGTGATCGATGATTCCCGGAGGAATTTCTTCCAACGCGAAATTAACCATCTGGTAAGTACCAACCACCATGGCGCAATTCTGTGCATAAAAAGCATCAACCACTTGCTGAACAGTAGTTTCATCGTAATACATATCGTCGCTGTCGAGCTGAATGGCAAATTTTCCGCAGAGTGAACTGTTTGCCGCTTCGTTCCAGCAACCGCCAATTCCGAGGTCTTTGCGTTCGGGAACAATGTGAATCAGGCGTGAATCGATGGCTGCATATTTCTTAATCAGTTCAGTCGTTCCATCAGTAGAATAGTTGTCAACGATGATCAGGTTAAATTTGAAATTCGCTTTTTGCGCAAGCACCGATTTTATGGCATCTTCGATGGTTCGCACCCTGTTTTTAACCGGAATAATCACTGAAGCTTCCATAGCAAATTCCTGCTCGTCAAACTTAACAGGGGTGAAAACCGGTTCAAGAAAAGCGCCCACATTTTTGAGGTGCTGAGTACATGCTTTTTCCATTTCGATTTGAACCGCACGATTTTTTGGATCGACATAATCGAAGATTTTCTCACCCGATTTGCGCAAATCCGATTCCTGCTCGGTGTATAAATTCTCCGGAATACGGAACAATTCGGCATACTGCGAGACGCCCAGACGAAGCGAATACATTCCGGAAAAATCGAAATCTTCGGAAACCTGTCCGGCAGCCTTTTTCATGATTTCGGTGCGGAAAAACAACACGGAACCAAAATTGAAATCGTCGCGCAAACTTCCTTCCTGGCAATCGATGACCGGATTATTTTCAACTTTGCCATTTTTTACCGCCAGATAGTTCGAATAAACCATGCCGCTCTGGGTATCGTCGGCCACCTGCGCAAAGCGTTCGAGCGCCTTTTGCCCCATTCGCAACGAATTTTGACGGGTATAAATCAACGTATAGCGGGTATTTGCCAAAGCAGCTATCCGACGGATGGTATTTCCGCTGGTCATCGGTTCCGATTTCAGTAATTCTGCACCATCAACCAGGCAGTTTTGATCTGCACTGCATACCACATAAACCTGCGAAACCAGGTCCGAACTTCTTAATTCCTGAACAGTTGCAAGCGTTTCTTCCTGCGAACTGAATGTGATAAAACATGTAATTTTTTTCATTTTAATTTTTTTTTTGAACCACATAGGTTGTGATTTTTATATGTGAACTATGTGTCTATGTGGTTATTCTATTTTTACTTTTTATCATTATCTCAATTCCGTCCGAAATATCCGTTTCGTTTCAATAGACATTCGTTCGCGGACGGGTAGCTTGCTTCTATTTCAATCCCCGGGTTTCGCTTCACTACACCCGGGGTTATTGATATTTAACCCTTTCAGGGTAAAAACACAACTGCGTTCAATATTTTCAATTGTATTCCCTTTTCTGCGATAATTCACCGATTGCCGGTATTCTCTCCATTCCGTCCGAAATTTGACATTTGCTCTTCCGGGCTTTTACACGAGGACGGGTGGTTTGCTTTTTCATTTATTCCCCGGATTAAAATCCGGGGCTACAATACTCTTCACCGCTACGCGGTTTTTCCTCCTTCAATGTTCAGTCATGCGGTCTTAGCTCCCCTCTTTCGGAGGGGTTGGGGGAGGCCTTCCAATATTTCAAAACCTGCCTCATCAG
>CAMDGL010000517.1 GCA_945897845.1 Chitinophaga pinensis
TGATTTTACAAAATTTGGATCTGTTCTTAAACGCAATGGATTGGGCGATAAAACCAACGCTTTGCTCAGCGATATTAAAGCTGGCAAGTTCAATTTTGAGGATACACCTCTTTTAATTTCAAAATTCGCAGATTTGATTTCAGAGTAATCTGAGGGTAATTAATTGTATTACTGAATTTTTGATATGAGAAAAGTATTCATTGTATTAATACTTCTCAATCTTCCTTACTTTTTAGTCGGACAGTTTAACTGCATGTTTTCTCATTATTCTACCAGTAATGGGCTTTCCAGTGGAGCAATTGGGGCGATTATCCGCGATCATGAGGGGTATATCTGGGTGGGTACCTGGGATGGACTTAACCGTTTTGATGGCCATAATTTTACTACCTTTAAAAGCAAACCTGGTGATTCAAATATCTTATCATCATGGAAAAGAAAGATGGTTCGGAAGTTACAGTTAACGATATTTCAGAAATAAACGAAGAGCTGAACCTCTGGAAAGGCGAAATCCGCAGTTCGTTTAAAGTGGAAGGAGTTCCTGTTGAAGTAATCCTTCTCAAATGTGGCTGGACGGTATTTTTATGGGTTCCCCGTTTTTAGCCCAGTACGCTAAAGTGTTTAACGAACCGGCTCTGTTTGATGAGGTGATTAACCAAATCACGACCATTGCCAAACACACCTACGACGAAAAAACGGGCTTGTTTTATCATGCCTGGGACGAAAGCCGTCAGCAGAAATGGGCCAAACCGGTAACAGGGCGCTCTCCAGGTTTCTGGGGTCGGAGTATTGGCTGGTATGCCATGGCGTTGGTCGATGTACTGGATTATATCCCGGAAAACCATCCCCGACGTAAAGAGGTGATTGCGGTGCTGAACAAACTGGCTAAAGGAATTCTGAACTATCAGGACTCAAAAACCGGCTTGTGGTACCAGGTTCCCGATCAGGGAAACCGTAAGGGAAATTACCTCGAAGCATCCTGTTCGTCAATGTTTGCCTATGCTTTGGCCAAGGGAGCCAATCATCGTTACTTACCGGGCAAATACAAAAAAGCAGCCGAAAAGGCTTTCAACGGAATGTTGAAAACATTGATCCGGAAAGAAGCCAATGGTACTGTCTCGCTAACCCAATGCTGCGCTGTAGCCGGGCTGGGAGGAACCCCAAACCGCGATGGCAGCTATGAATATTATGTCGGCGAAATGATTCGTGACAACGATGCCAAAGCTACCGGGCCTTTTATAATGGCAGCAATTGAGTTGGAAAAATAATTGATCGAATATTTACATGACGAAAAACCGATTATTCATATTCCTTGTCCTGTGTGTTATTTTGAATGTTAAAGCCTCTGCTCAGGAAAGACAAGAAATCAATCTTTGTGGCAAAGGCTGGAAGCTTTAGTACGATAAAGATGCAAAATGGCAAAATGCGATACGCCTCCTTTCTCCTGTTGATATTTCAAAACTGAACATTTCGCCACCCCACCTACCGGTGGATGGGAAAAGTTGGAGTCAGCAGAACCCATAATTGAAAACGTCAGCGGAACGACAGCAGAGTATCTTCAGAAAAAATCTGGTCTTGAAGGTGAGTTTTCGGTTCTCCGTAAAGTGATATTGCACTTTGATGCGGTGCGCTATCGATGCGAGGTTTTTTTGAACCGAAAATTGGTGGGGAACGACTTGGTGGGCAACACTCCTTTCGAAGTTGATCTGTCAGATATAGCTAAATCTTGCGAAATGGTTCAGCTTGCACTCCGCATTACCGATCCGGCGAAGTAACATATGGATATTTGTGCATGGGTCAAAAATTTAACCTTTTACTGAGAAACAAGTAATATCTTCTATGGTAAAAATTTATCTTTGTCGAATTCAGGCTAAAGGAAAATGGAATTTTCACGAAAAGAAAATGACACATTACTAATTGAACAACTGAAGGAAGGCTCGAAAGACGCCTTCCATTCTTTGTTTGAAACCTTTGGGCCAAAAATTCATGCCTTTGCAAAATCCTATCTGAAAAATGATGAAGATGCCGAAGAACTGCTTCAGGATGTATTTCTTAAGCTCTGGGAAATACGCGCCAGCCTCGACAGTTCGAAGAATATCAAGTCTTTTCTGTTTAAAATCTGTGTGAATCTGATTTACGATTTAATCAGGCGCAAAAATATTGAACAAGCTTACCGTGATTATTCAGGCCAAAACCATCCTTCGTTTGGCGAAAATACCTGGCATGAAGTGATTTACAACGACATGCTCAACAATCTTGAAACGCTGGTGTCTGCAATGCCCGACCAGCGCCAGCGAATTTTTAGAATGAGCAAAGAGGAAGGTTTGTCTAACGACGAAATCGCCATACAACTTAATCTTTCCAAACGCACCGTTGAAAATCAGCTTTACCGCGCCATTTCCTTTTTGAAAGAAAAATTGGGAACAGCCTCTCTGACTGCCTTACTTTTCTTTTTTCTGCACTGCAAATAAATTTTCAAATAAATATTCTTTCAGAATGAGTATCCTGAAAGAGCTATTCGTATTACTTCCAAAACAACCCAAAAATGCATCGACCTATACGCGATATTATCAAAGAGGGAAAATCGGATACCTCCAGCCACAAGCAAAAGCAGGAATTTTTATCCCTTTTTCATCAACCTGAAATGGAGTTTGCATTTAAAAATAAAATGATTGAGGATCTGAATGAAACAGAGCCTACATCAAAAGAGAAATTGTTCTTTGATGACCTGTTCGAAAAATTCTGGAGAAAACGAAAGATTGAATTGGCAGCCCATCTACAAAAAAATCGCTTCGTAATTCGCTTTTCACAATGGGCAGCCATTTTAATTGTTGGATTAATTATAGGTTATTATTTTAATTCCCTTCAGAAAGTATCCTCTCCCGTTTATTACACTTCGGTTGCTCCCAAAGGTTCTGTTTCCGAAATGATTTTGCCCGACGGGTCACATATTTTTTTGAATTCAGGATCTGAAATTAAATATACGGTTGATGGAACTGCTGGAATGCGCGAGATTTTTTTGACTGGCGAGGCTTGGTTTCAGGTGGCAAAGATGCAGAGTAAACCATTTTTGGTACACACTTCGTTTTACGATGTGCAGGTAACCGG
>CAMDGL010000518.1 GCA_945897845.1 Chitinophaga pinensis
GTAATCTGCCATTCTTCTTCCTGTCCGGGCAGCAGCTTGTTCCGGAAAGTAGCGAACTGGATATCCAGTTTTTTATTGGTGTACGGAACGGTGATTGCCCTGCTTTCCATGAAAGAACGGTTGTTTTTCACCATCGCCAGATTGATGGAGAAATTGCCCCGGTATTCTTCTTTCACCGGAATATCAATTAGCTTCTGTTCATTGTTTAGGTTGAGAATTGCACGGCTTATAACCTTGTCTTTCAGAACAACTTCATAGACAATGTTCGCCTTTTTAAGTGGCGTGGAAATGAGAAACTGAACATTCTGCCCCGGTTCGGCAGTTGGCGTTAACAGGGTAAATGTAAAAGGCGAAACAGTCTCGGCTTTTTCAGATTTCGGCTGAAATGCGTTGAAGTATTTTTGGTACACCACCTCTTCCCCGAAAGCATCTTTGGTCTTAATTTCAATCACATACATGCCGGGTTGTATGCCGTTTTCAGGCTTGAAAAGTGAATCTGCCGGTGTGCTGAAACTGGCCGAAAATACGTTACTTTCTTTTGCCCAGGTGGTTACATCGTCTTCGTTGTTATAGACTTCGCCCGGAAATTCTTTTTCGAACTCGCTTTTCGTCATTGTAAATTTATCCGGACGATCCCATTTTCGGGAAAACAGCACCTGATTCGGCTTTCGGAGTTTTGAGATAGTAATGTTTCCTGAAGCGGCTTCTTTTTCGTCGTTCAGGTTGGTTGTGGAAAGTGAAAACTGAAAGCCCTTTTCAAGGTTGACATCATCCGCCAAATCAGTTTTTATCAGTAGTGCCTTGTATCCAACCGAAACAGCGGTTTCTGCGCTGTGGCTTTCACCGTTGACGTCCGCAACATCGGCATAAATGGTATAAGAAAATACCGGATTGCTTTTGCGCTCAAGCGAAAGGTCGGGAACTGCCTTAAAGATAACCGAAAATGATCCGTCGCTGCCGGTCACCGTTTCACCATTGGTAATTTCCACTTCCGCTGATCTTGGCATACTGCGCCAGTTCCACCAATAGTAAGGGAAATGAGCCCGCCGAACCACCCTGTAATTCACTTTGGCATCGGAAACGGTACTTCCCGCATAGGCCATTGCTTTTCCTTTGGCTGTGACCATTTCGCCCAGTTTATACGATCCTTTTACGGATTCGAAGGTGACTTCAAATTTGGGCCGCTTGTATTCTTCAACGCGAACCGAAACTCCACCTGATTGAGAATTAATATGCATCGTTCCGGTTAATGCGCCTTGTGGTGCAATGAAACTTCCTGCGAAAGAGCCAAAATCGTTGGTCGTCAGGTTTAGCTTCGAAACTACCTGTCCATTTGCATCAGTGAAAGTAACTTCGGTCTTGAACCGTGTCTTTATCTTTACATCTTCGCCTTTTCGTTCCAGCACAATTCCCTTGAAATAGATCGTTTGTCCCGGACGATAAATAGCACGATCGGTAAAAAATTGGGTCTGAGTAAAGGCCTGTGGCTCATTCTCCTGATAGGAATACGATGAAAAATAATTCTCTGTAATTAGCTGATCATCCTTGGATTTGAAGACCAGGTAATACTGATTGTGCCTCCGATTGTCGCTTTGGGGAAGAATACTCACCATTCCCGATTGATCGCTGACATAAATATCGCCAGCCTTGCTATCAAATTTGCGGGCATTTGAATTATAATCACGGTAAAATGGCTGGACTTTTACGCCTGGAAGCGGTAAGCCAGAATCGCGGTGTAACACCACAATTTCGTTGTTTCCTTTGCGATCGTTTCGGCTGATATAACTGATGTTGCTTGCCCAGAAACTGTTTGCTGTTACCATTGCGGATTTGGATGGAAATGCGGGATCGCTGCTTGCCAGAAGTACATAAAACCCTTTGGTCATGGCGGGTAGTTTTATTTCGGTGGAATGATTCCGGTAATCTCCATCATCGGGAAGCGCCTGTTCCCAGCTTGTTTCGGGTTTAGTATTGCGGTATTTTTCGAGACGAATTTCAGCATCTTTCTGTAGATGTTCCCGTTCGGTTTCGGGGTCTGTTTTCAGGAGACGGAAGTAAATTTTGGAGACATTTTGATAGCTTACCAGTGCCAGCGAAGGTTTCCCGATGATGGTGGCATAATTGGTCTTGATTGACAAGGACGGTTGCTGGATGCTTTCGATCAGCGAGCGGCAATTTATAGCGCCAAAACTATCAGGAAAACGTTTTATCGCTGCCTGACAAAATTCAAACGCCTGTTTTTTATCCCACTTATTTTTTTCTAAAACGACCTGATTGGATGTTGATTCACCTTTAAAAGGAATCACTTCCTGCTCATTGTCGTTGTTCCGTTGAACTGCAATCTGCCAGGAAACTTCGGTAGAGGAGGGATGATTCAGGTATTTATTTTCCAACAGATACAAAGCCGCAAGGTAAAGGCTGTCTTTTTCGGGAAGCAGACTTTTTTGGTGAACAAACGAAAGTCGCTCCAAATCAACATCAATCAATGCAGTAGGATCTTTGTCGTTCAGATGGAGATTAACAACCTCCTGGTAAAGTTTCAATGCCTGAAATTCGAATGAAAAAGCATCAGGAGAAGTGATTTTCTGTGCTGCAAATTCTTTGGAGGTTCCAAAGAATTTAGCGTTATCCATTAAAAAAGTAATTGCCGGTTTTGTCAGTCCGGCATCCGATGATGAATAGAAGTCGATGGCCCGGTGCGCCAGAAAGTCAAATAAGGTGGGCCTGAATTTCTGCGATTCATCTTGTTTAATAAGTATTTCGGAGTAGGAACTTAATGCGGTATTTTTTAGTATATCCTTGTCCGACATTGATAACGCATAGTTTTCCATGCAGGCAGATACGATTTTTTTCAAATCCCATGTTTTGAGTTCGTCAGGCAAAAAGTTGGCCGTTTCGCTGCGTTCGTGAATCTTCCAGCGGTTGTTTTGGTAATACCGCCAGTAAAGTTCAGCCACCATTGAATGCAGTATTTGTTTCACCGGAGACTTTGCCGATTGAACCTCAAGTTGAGTCTGTTCAATGGCATTTTCATAATAATCTTCCTGAAAATTGGATTCCAGCGCCCTCCGATACAACGATGCTTTTACAAACTGGTCGGCCTG
>CAMDGL010000519.1 GCA_945897845.1 Chitinophaga pinensis
ATGTTTTCGATGTCGTTTGGATTCAGGGTACCCATATCTCCGGCAATTCCATCAATAAGAACCAATGGTTTGTTCCCGTTCATCGAAGAAAAACCACGAATCTGAAACTGGTAATCTTCCTGTCCGGGACGTCCGCTTGTGCGGGTAACTGTCACCCCGGGAATAATCCCCTGAATGGCACTAAGTGTATTGGTAACCGGGCGCGATTCAAGTACATCGCCACTTGTGGTTGAAATAGCACCGGTAAGAGCGCCTTTGGCTTTTGTACCGTAGCCAATGGCAACCACTTCTTCAATACCAATTGCATCTTCTTCCAAAACTATATTAACGGTTGTTTTTCCAGAAATTGCAATTTCCTGTGTTTTCATCCCCACAAACGAAAACTGCAAGGTTCCATTTTCCGGGACTTTTGTTATGGTATAATTCCCTTCCATATCGGTAATAACACCTGTAGTTGTGCCTTTTACCACAATTGATACACCGGGCAATCCATCACCTGCTGAGTCGGTAACTTTACCGGAAATGGATTTTTGCTGCTGAGCATTCATCCCTGAAATTTCTTCCAGATTAAAAAGAATTATCTGCCTGTTCACAACAGAGTATTTAATATCCGTCCCTTTTAGCAATTCATCAAGAATTACAGTAATTGTCTGGTCTTTTTTATCAATGGTTACTTTTTGATCAACATCAATTAAATCCCTGTTGTACAAAAAGAAAAACTCAGACTTGTCTTCAATTGTCCTTAATACATCTTCCAGCTTTTGATTTTGGTGATTTAATGTTAGCCGGGTCTGTTGTGAGTATGAATCTACAGCCATAACCTGTAACAGACTTAAGAAAAAACAGAATAAAGTAAATCGTATCATTCTGAAGATTTTTTTTAAGGCAAAGCCTTTCCTCGCAGAAAAGGTAATCGATGCCATTGGTTCTCGAAATTTTTCCATAAATTTACATTTGTTAGAGTGATTAAATAATTTTGACTACTTCGCTCTGCAAGCTTTCAGGAAAGTGCCGCAAACACTTTCCTGTTTTGCATTTTATCATTTAAGTTTTATTATTACTTGTTTCTTTTTTAAAATTCCATTTGAACTCTGATTTCTGTTTTTTATATCATATGTTATTGGTGTCGTCATAGCTATAAACCGCAAAACTTCTTCAAGTGTTTCATCCTGAAAAGTCGCCTTAAACCTGAAATTCCTCAAAGCTTCATCCTGAATTGAGATTTCAGTGCTATACCACCGTTCAAGCTTTTTGATGGCCTGCGAAAAAGGTTCATTGTCAATTACTAAGTAGCCTTCAGTCCACGCAGAATATACATTTGGGTCAACAGTCGTTGAATTAAGCGATCTGGTTACGTGGTTATATGATATTTTCTCACCAGGATGAAGAGTATGACTAAATGCAGATGTAGTACCGTTAATTTCAACTTTACCTTCGTTTAAAACAACCTCGGAAACAGCTTCGTTAGCATAGGCAGACACATTAAATTTCGTTCCCAAAACTTTTATATCCATATCTTTCACGCCAACAGTAAAATCGGAATGCTCGATGTGCCTGACTTTGAAAAATGCTTCACCTAAAAGCTCAACCTTCCTATTCCGTGTAAATTCAGCAGGATATCTTAGCTTTGCTCCGTTGTTCAACCAGCCGGAAGTACTGTCAGGGAGCAAGAATTCGATACGGGCACCTTCAGGTACATTAATTTCGAGCCATGCCTGGGCAGTTGTTTGGCTGGGTTTGGTGAAAAAATACAAAGAAGCAGAAATTGCGATTAACGGAATTAAAACTGCCGCCAACTGCCTGTAGTAATGCCAAATATTTCTTTTTCTTTCGTTTCTTTTTTCTTCAAGCAATATACGGTACTGTATTTTCTCAAAAATTGGATGAAGCGACTTCGTATTTGTGCTATTTGCGAATTCCTTAAATTGATCAGATAACTGTTCTTCGATTTTAGTGTCATCCCTAACATTGATAAACCAATGCTTAATCTTTAAATAATCGTTATACGAGTATTTTCCCTTTGAAAAATCGAGCAGTATTTTATAGTTGATATTATTCATGGGTACAATTACAAATCTTAAATTCTATTATTATATCCTGAAAGGGTGAATATCCCCAGTGAAAAATTAATCTTTTTTTTTTCTGTTTTATTAGGAGTAGCAGGAAACAAACAAATCAATACATCTTAAACAATTGACATATAATGATTAACATGTCGACAATTGTAAATATTGCGGATAAAAACGGACCAGATAACGGGTATTTTATCAATGGTCGATAAAACGAATATTCCTTTCGAAACAAAACAGATGGTTTCGGATTAACGGATAAAAAGGTGAAAGAATATTAAACCCTGAACATGAAGTTTCTCAAACTCACTCTTTAGAAATCGCATTGCTTCAGTAATATGGTATTCCACTGTTTTAGTGGAAATACTTAACTCTTCAGAAATCTCTTTTAACGATTTTTCTTCAATTTTCTTTTTGATAAAAACTTCTCTTCGTTTTTCCGGCATCTGTCTGATCAATTCCTCCAGTTTATCGAGCATAAACTGATAATTAGAGTTGTCGTCAAAATCAGGTTTAAGTCCTGATGAATCAAATAAAATATCGTGCTTCAACTCGTTTAACCTTGACTGCTGATTAAAATATTTCCGCACCGAGTTAAGAGTAATTGTAAACAAGTATGATTGAAATGATGTATCTGTTTTAATTTCACTCCTGTTGTTCCAGATTTTAATAAACACTTCCTGTACAATATCTTCCGCAGCTTCTTCAGACTTTAAATAGCTCAAGGAGAATTGGAACAACTGTTTGCTGTATCGTTCAAATATTTTTTCAAAAGCGGAATGATCCCCTTTTTTAAATTCCTTCAATATTTTGGACTCTATGGGTATCATTAGTTTTTGAGAGAGTATGTGCAGATTTGTATTTATCCGACAAATCTAAAAAATCTTTAGAAACATAAATGTCTAACTTCAAAATCTTTGAATTCATGCATCAAAAACAACTATCAAAATACGAATTACTATAATCAGGTCATTTTAAAAGCTTTTTTGCTTCCTTATTCAAAAACGCCACACATTGCACGAGTTC
>CAMDGL010000520.1 GCA_945897845.1 Chitinophaga pinensis
TTGTAAAAATAGATGGTTTCGGTACCAACAGTTGAAAAGCAGGTAATCAGTACATCGCATGAAACGATCAGCTGATACAAATCGGAAGTGTTGTCGATGGTATAGTTTTTACACCCGGCCTCGGTTGCAATGGCCGAATAATAGCCCGAATCGGCAGACTCCCGCGGATGAAGTTTTACAATCAGTTGTGTGTTTGGCAGTTTTCCTGATGCCTTAAAAACATCGTACGCGGCCTGATATCTCAATTCAGGATCGCGCTGAGGCTGCGAAGCAAAAAGGATGATTTCGGTTGGATTTGCCTTTTTCCGGTTTTCAGCTTTCATCAAAACCGGGATGATATCGGTTCGGATTTGACCTACGGAAATTACCGAATCCCTGGGGTAATTCCCCTTTTCAATCAGAAAATCTTCCCAGTATTTTCCCCATGTCAGCGTAAGATCGGGCATTACATGATTGCGGCAATCATTTGGCGTGAAAAGATATGCCGGATGCAAATCGTGCATGGTTCCATGCTGCAGGCCAATGATTTTAATTCCGCAGAATTTGGCCGCATCCAAAATCGATTTTGTGAGCGGACTGTTTTCGTCTCCGGCAATCACCGCTTTAATTCCTGAACCGAAAAAATATTTCCGGGCTGCAAAATACCTGAAAAGAAAAAATCCTGAAGATGAATCGAGCGAGCGAAATACTTCGAGTGTCAGTTTTTGAATCAACGAAAGTTCAGTTTCACGAACTTTGGGATAAGCCGTCCTCAATGTTGATTTTGCCAATCTGGTTGATTTTCGGACTCCTTTGTTCAGCATTCCTGCAATCAATATCCCTTCAAGAAAAATTTTTGGGCGATGATTCCATGAAGTTTTATACTGCTTCTTCGAAAACGAATAGTCTGATTTACCTTTCGGTTTAGGCATTAAAACCTCCGTCAGCAGCGAAAACCGATTGTCAAGTTCCGAAATCAAATATTCAAGGATGTGATGACCCTGTCTGGTCTTAAGGGTATTTTTATCCATCACCGCCGAGTACTTTTCTGTCATATAAAGCAGGTATTCCGGATTTTTCTTTGATGAAAACAAATAGGCCAGCACACGTATTTTTACCAGGAAAAGATAATTGAAAAGTATCCCAAAATTGAAAGTGTTTTTTTGTTCCACCTCCGGAAACCTTAATTCAATTTTCGGAAATAACCTTCGTAACAGACTCACATCTGGGCTTACAAACCATATATGATCATCAAAAGTATTGAATTGTTGCCTTACCGGACCCAGAAAATACATCAGGTTTCGAACCGCAAAATACACCCTGAATTTATGGTAGTGCCAAATACTCGCATTGTCGATTCTGAAAAGATCGGCTACAGTCTGATCGCCAACCGGCAAGTCGCCAAACTGAAGCACTTCCTCCATGGTCTGATAATTCAGTTGCCGCTTTTCTTCGGAAGTCAAAACAATTGCTTGTGCAAAATCCGGCGGATTACTTCCCGACAAAGCAAAAACTTTCGCACCATCTTCAATTAAAAGTTCGATTTCTTCAATTTCCGAATCATCAAGTGGCCGGTTAATAACAATCGTTTTGCCCATGTTTCTGTAATTAATCCTTTAACAACCCTGCCAATTTTTTGGTTAACTGCTCCCGCGAATATTGATTGGCAATTTCTTTTATTGCTCCTGAATCCGGTCGATTCAGACTTTCCTGAATAAACTGATGCATTCCTTTCGAATCGCCATACTCAAAAATATTTCCGCATTGGGTTTCGTGGATGATTTTGGCCAGATCGCCATCGGTTGGACCAATCGCCATGATCGGCTTTTGTGTGGCCAGGTACTCAAAGAATTTTCCGGTAAGTATTCCCCGGTTGTTTTCCACCTTTGCAATTAACAGCAGAAGCAAATCCGACCGCAACAGGTATTCTATTGATTTGGGATGATCGACGTAACCAACCAGTTCAATTTCGATGCCGGTTGATCTGAATTTTTGCGCTACCGATGGCGGAATAATTCCGACAAACCGTATCATCAGGTTCTGCCTCAATTCGTTGCTCAAACCGCGAATTGCTTCAAGCAGGCAGTCCACATCATAAAATTCATAAAAGGTTCCCGAATAGGTAATTACTTTTTTGGGTTCAGCAGGGAAAACAGCTTGCCTGAAATCGTCGTTGTCAAATCCGTTGGGGATGACAGCAATTTTGTTTGCAACCGGCAATGCCGTTTTTTCAGCAAAAATACGTTTCAAATCTTCGCTCACAGTTATTAACAGATCGGCATTTTCAACCATATTCCGCTCATACCGCAAATCAATTTTACGCGCCAAAGTGGTGTGCATAAACTGATTGTAGTAATAAATATCGGTCCATGGGTCGCGCAAATCTGCTACCCATTTGATGTGGTGCTTTTTCTTCAGTTTGAGCCCGATGAGTTGCGTGGAATGCGGCGGACTGGTCGTTACCACCGTATCGATGTTGAATTCCCGGATCAGCTCTTCCGCTTTTTTAAATGCATACCTGTTCCAGCCAATTCGGGGATCGGGCAGCAAAAAATTTCCCCTGAAAAATTTCGAAACCTTCTGAAGAATCCCTTCTTTCGAATCTTTTGCAAAACCGCCAAAAGGAACGTCCTTCTTTCCGGAGATAAGCTTGTATAAATTATACAACTCGAAACTTTTGGTCGTAAAAACAAGGCAATCGGAACCGACTTCGGCAAATAGGCTCTGGTCGCGCTGCGGATAACTGGCGTATTCCGGATCGACTGTCAGGATAACCGGCTGCCAGCCAAACTCGGGCAAATACTTGGCAAATTTCAGCCAGCGCTGAACCCCTGCCCCACCCGACGGTGGCCAATAATAGGTGATGATCAAAACCTTCTTCATACAAAATCGAAATAACAAATCTCTATCGGGTAAAGATAAGTTATTTAAGCTTAAAGCTATATTTGTATCTCCTGACTTTGACAGCTCATATAATCAAAAAGAGATAAGTTGCTGATATATAGCATGTAGTCAATATTGCGTCACCCAATATGGGTGACGCAAGTATTTTATCGACCTTTTTATTTTAATATAATCATTTTAATAATCAATCACATAGGGGTGGAATGTTC
>CAMDGL010000521.1 GCA_945897845.1 Chitinophaga pinensis
TCGGTTCCATCATTAACAACCAAAGTGAAAGTATAAATAGTATTCACATTCACTTCAGGAGCAGTAAATGTAGGTTTTTGCAGTGTGCTGTCATTTAAATTTATTCCTGCCGGGGCTGTCCACGAATACGTAATCGGATTGCCATCTTCGTCATAAGAGCCTGATCCATCGAGCTGAACAACAGCTCCTTCGGATACAGATTTGTTGATTCCTGCGTTAGCAACAGGTCGGTAACTTACTTGAAAAACCCGGGTGATTTTTCCGTTCGCTCTGGTCGAGAACAGTGAGGATTCATTGGCGGTGAGTGAATTTATGGTAATTGTTGTCTGACCATCAATGGGTACTGTATTTTTTATTTTGAATTTCAGATAGCCGATTATTCCAGATGGAATTCCGGTGCTTGTTGCTCCGACAATATGAACCGAATTTCCTGTCTGGACAAATTCGGTCAACATACTTGATCCGGCAGGGTCAATTCCGATAAATTCGAGATCATTTTCAACAAATGAAATTGTACCGTCGAAATCATAAATGAATTTTCCGGCAGGTAAAGGCGATGTTGAAATTGGAACGCGGGTTATATGATCAAGATCTCCATCGGTATTGATAATTGAAAACTGATTATCAAGAATTGTGAAATCGCCACTCGTTATTGTTGCCCCATGCGTATCAATAGCCGTAACTTTTACTTTTCCTCCTGATAAAGCACTCAGATTACCCAGTTCGTCAATGGATGCCAGCGCCGGATTTGAAACAGAATAAGTTAGCGGTGGAGCTCCATTGGTAACTGTAATTTTTTGTGTTGCCCCCCACATCAGTGTGCCACTGCTTGGCGATATATTAAGGGTTGGTAAACTGAAGACTTCAACAAAGTTTCGATAGTTAAATGCCAGCAGATTCTCATTGAATTTCATGTTTTGGAAATCGATGTAATGGTTTCCACTGTTAATGGCTTTAAAACCCAAATAGCAAAGAATTCCGCTTCCTGAAATTCCATTTGTTGAAGCAAATGAAACACGGGTCAGATTTGTAATGGCATTGCGTTGAAGCGTTATGTCAAAATCTCCAATTTGAACACTGTTTTTTATTCCCTGAATATTTGTATTATGGGTGAGTTCAAAATAGCCGGAGTATAATTTTGTACCAGGTGCAATCTCGATTTTAACAGGTAAATAAAATGTGTCTGTTGGCCAGGCATTGCTCGACATCACACTCATTTTTATTGCACGCACATCTATATTCCCGCTCATGTACGATTTTTCGCCATCGGCATCTGTTACATAAGCTTTGGTAAACCCCGGACCTTTGGCTTTAACCTTTGTCTGATCGCTTATTACCGCAACTGCCGTATCAACGGTATTATAAATGTACGGGGCAGCTCCTCCATTTACATGCATCTGTAGCTCTTCTCCAACAAACAATTGAAAATCATCGGGATAAATATCGGGATAGGAGCGGTAATTGGCATAAATATATCCGTTATTCAAAGTCATTTTCGGTGAGCCTTCGTTCAGGTAACTTTCACCTGAAATATTTTGAATGTATGTGCCTCCACCCCGCAAAGCCCTGAATTTTAGGTAGAACATGTCCCCATCTGCGGTAAGCGGGGAAGAACCTGCTCCGGCAATGATAATATTTCCCGGAGTTTTATTGCTGAAGGTTGGCATTCCCCAATCCTGCAGAACTGTTCCGACTGAATCAATATTCAGAAATTCAAGATAGGAGGAGTTGTATGACAACCCGAAGCGGAATGAATAAATGTCCTTCCCTGTTAGCAGGGAATCGGCTTTCACCGCTATGGTGAAGGTGTCTTTTTCCATAACTGTTGCCCCTTCAATACTGAACCCTATGGTTGATTGAGCCGTCGCTGTGCACGGGAAAAGCAAAGTGAGGCATCCTATCCATAAGCTGAGGGCAAAACTATATCTGATAAATTTGTTCATCTGTATAAATTTTATTTTAGTGTCTGGTTCTCTTTCCAGTAGTGCATAAATGCCAGAATTTCAGTTGATTATTTTGTTGTTCTGTCAAAAATGCGGTTTCATCTAAAATGCTTGCAATCCGCTGAAAAGGACTCTGCTGCTATGAAAATGACAGAGCCCTTTTACCTGGATTGGTTACTTTATCAGAAGTTTTTTTGTGTAGCTGAAATCATCAGTACGCAAATTCAGGATATAAATGCCCCTTGTTGGCCGGTCAAAGTCAGAATATGGCAAATCGAAATATTGCAGTCCTGAGCTTAGGTTTTTAATAGTGCGTTTGTAGAGTATCCGTCCGGTAATGTCAACAACCTGTATAGACAGATCCTGATTGATTTTCGAAAGTTCCAGTTTTGCATGAATGGCATACTGATCGGTATATACAACTGGTTCAGTCAGGCGCAACTGATAATCTGACCCGGTTATTGCCGACTTACTGCTGATGGTTGCATAGCCCATATCAGTCAATATGTAGTCGTTTGCCATAGCGTTGGTCAGATTAAATTGTGATTCGCTGAGGGCAGAATCGATAAATTCAAATTCAAGTACCATAAGCTGGCTGATCAGATTCAGATCGTAAGCCGAAGCCATTGAAATAAGAATCTCACCTGTTTTTGTGTTAAATCCTGTTTCGATGCTGATACCATTTGGCAACTTTTCTTTATTTAAACCAATAAACTTCACATGGCTCTGGTTGATTGAATACTTCATATCCAGGGCTTTGATGCCTTGAGCAGTAGAAACAGTCAACGGAATTTCGAAAGTCTTTTTAACCGGTTCGCTGATCAGATCAGGGAACGAGATGTTAGCGTATTGGCTGGTGGTGGCCGATTTAAGCGGATCTGGATCAAATCTGCTGATTAGTCCTACACTGTATTGCAGAATCAGGGAAGCATCCCATGATGAAATAATTCCATTTCCACTAACATCAGCAACGCCTTGTTGCTTATCTGTCAGTACAATGGCAGCAACAGAATGCTGTAAAACCAGTGATGCATCGTAGGGTTTCACTTCTCCGTTCATACTCACATCGCCCAACACTGGTTTGGACAATTGCATAGCCCAAGGTGTAAAATCAACATAGTTAGATACCCGTTCACCTAATCCTCC
>CAMDGL010000522.1 GCA_945897845.1 Chitinophaga pinensis
TACTTTGGGCGAAATGGTACAGGAAGGTTTGATTGAAACCCAACGCCGCTATATCAAAATACTGGATAAAGACCGAATGAATCAATTGCTGAAAAATTAATTAATATTGCGGCCAAATTTTTTCAACCATGAGGAAACTAATTCAGGGACGGCTTTCGGTTTTTAAATTCGAAAGTTTTAGAAAATACAAGGATATCGCTCATTTTATAACCACCAAAGAGGGATGGGTTTCGGGTAACAAACCACGTTTTACAGGCGATCAGGAAGCTGACTATTTCGGTTTCAGAAAAGAACTGGCTGTTTCATGCGAATCAAAAGGCACGAAATTTATTTTCCCCCGGCAAACGCACTCCGATCGGGTTGAAGTGGTAACTTCAGGAACAGAAACAACTACTATTGCCGATACCGATGCGCTGATTACCAATGAACCGGGTTTGTTCATTTGTGTGCAGACGGCAGACTGTGTGCCCATTCTGCTGTTCGATCCGCAGCAGAAAGTGGTAGCCGCCATTCATGCCGGCTGGCGTGGCACGGTTTCGAAAATCGCAGAGAAAACCATCCAGCAAATGACTGAAAAGTTTGGCTGCCAACCGACCGACATCGTTGCAGGAATTGGTCCATCCATTCACATGCATGCTTATGAAGTTGGGCCGGAAGTGGTTGAGGCTGTTGAAGCCAACTTCAGCAATTCTCCGGCACTGCTGAAACCATCGCTAAACGAAGGACGGGCTTATTTTGATTTGTGGGAAGCCAATCAAACTGTTTTGATTGAATCAGGAATTCCGGAGGAAAACATTGAAGTAATGGGTTTGTGCTCGTTCGAACATGCCGGCCTGTTTTACTCTGCCCGCCGCGATGGCGCGGATACCGGCAGAATGGTGAGCGGAATTAGGTTGGTTTAATGATTTTTTTCGGTATAATAAAAAGCCTCATTTTATCGGATAAAAAATTGTATATTTGGGTATTAATAGCCAATATACTATCCTCAGAATGAAAGATACCAATATAACAGCCAATATATTATCTGCTGATAATTTCATTTTAGATGACTTTAATCCAGGTAGCATCTTACGAAATTTAGCTGAAAGAGCTAAAAAAAACCGGTTAGAACTGAATCTTAGCCAAAATGCCCTGGCTGCAAAATCAGGAGTTAGCCTTGGAAGCCTGAAGCGATTTGAAAGCACCGCAGAAATATCGCTTAAAAATCTGGTGATGCTGGCCATCGCTTTGGATGCAACAGAAGAATTCAAAGCACTCTTTTCAAGACAAAAATACCAAAGCCTTGATGAACTGCTGACAAAAAACAAGTTGAAAACTGCCAAGCGAGGGAGGCGAAATGTATAAGCCAACATCGGTAACAGTATTTCTGAAAGGCGATACAGTTGGAAGACTCGCCCTTACCCCCGAAAATATTTGTGCATTTGAATATGACCCCCGATTTATAAAAATCGGACAGTCTATTTCGCCCTTCTATCTTCCGCTCCGACCGGGTGTGTTCATTGCGAAAAGAGATCCGTTCAACGGTAATTTTGGGGTTTTCAACGATTCGCTTCCCGACGGCTGGGGAAATTTGCTTTTAGACCGATATTTGAGCTCACAAAGAATTAATCCTTCAAGTCTTTCAGTATTGGACCGGTTGAGCCTTACCGGAACTTCAGGAATGGGAGCTCTTGAATACTTACCTGATCAGCAATTCGTGCAATCAGCGGGTACACCCGATCTGGACTTTTTGGCTTCTGAAGCGGAGAAAATACTGAACCAAAAAGATACCGGTGCTTCGCTTGACATTCTTTTCAAACTGGGCGGTTCTTCTGGTGGTGCAAGGCCAAAGGTGCTAATCAACATTGGTGGCGAGGAATGGCTTATCAAATTCAGGTCATCACAAGACCCGGAGAATGTTGGGCAAATTGAATATGAGTATTCGCTGCTTGCCAAAGATTGTGGAATTGAAATGCCCGAAACTCGTCTGTTTGAAGGAAAATATTTTGGAGTCAGACGATTCGACCGGAATGGCGCTGAAAAATATCATTTTTTGAGTGCTGCAGGATTGCTAAATGCTGACTATAGAATCCCTTGTCTGGACTATCAGGGGCTTTTGACTGCATGCTTCAAACTGACAGGCGACATTAAGGAAGTTTATAAACTTTACCGGCAAATGGTATTTAATGTGTTGATTAAAAACAGGGACGACCATGCCAAAAATTTCTCTTTTATCCTGAAAGATGGCAACTGGAAATTATCACCTGCATATGATTTGCTCCCAAGTAAAGGTTTTAATGGATTTCATACTACTACCGTTTCCGGACAAGGAAACCCAAAATATTCAGACATCGAACGTGTTGCGGAAAGTTTGTTTCTAAAAAAGCAACAAACAAATGAGATTTATGAAATGGTCGAAGAAAAATGCCAAAACTTCAGGATTCTATAATATAAAAAAAACCTTTCAGGAAAAAATTCCTGAAAGGTTTAAACTAACTAAACCAAAACCAACTCACCAGATGGAGCAAATTTTTTATCTGATTTCAACCGGATACGAGTATTCTTTACCGCCGGCAGCAATTGTAGCAACATAACTTCCCCATTTCAGTTTCGAAAGGTTTAAAGCATCGTTTACATTAAAATCACGACCAATTTTTTTGGAGTAGATAAGTTGATTTTTTTCAAAGAAATAAAGGGTAACGTTTTCTTTGTTGAAATTCAGGTAAGAATATTTCAGATATCCATCTTCAAATGTAAAGAAAGGTTCAAGCGTTGTTTTTTCATCACCAACCTTAATCGTTTTGTGGTTGATCTCGAAGGGACGTTCCGTTGTCAAGTTATTACTTTCTACAGAAAGACTGTACTGTCCCTCTTCCAAATCCGAAAAATTATATACTTTCCGGTAGTTGCTGCTGGGCTCGGCGATTTCCTTGTAGTAAACCAATCGCCCAAGGTTGTCGGTAACTGAAATTTTCAGATTACTGTCGGTGAGGCTTGAAATAGCTACTACCGCTTTTTCAGAAGATAAGGGAATGATGTTCAATACCAGGTTCCCTGCTGCAAATAATGTGTTCGCAAATGCTACAAACGCGAACAGTAAAGTCACTTTC
>CAMDGL010000523.1 GCA_945897845.1 Chitinophaga pinensis
ACAGGCGCATTTCTTTTTTCAGGCTCCGGATAGCTATGACGAAAAAACCGTGAAATCGAAATGGAAAGCAGATACAAGCGAGAAACTGCAAGCTATTTCTGAACTTTTTGAAACTATTTCAGAATGGAAAGCCGAATCGATCAAAGAAACTTTCTCGGCTTTTATGACCGCAAGGGAATGGGGATTTGGAGCAGTTATGGTTCCAATCCGCCTGGCATTGGTTGGTGGAAGCAGCGGCCCCGACCTTTTTGAAATCTGCGAATTAATTGGAAAAGAGGAAACAATTGCGCGGATCGGAAAGGCTTGTGAGAAAATTATTCTGAATTAGTGTGTTGATTTTCTTATTTTTGGAAAAAATAAAAAGCAATGAGAGCTATTGAAATTAATTCAAAAACAGATAAGTTCGGACATCTGAAAATCGATTACAAACTCAATAAATCAGAACGAAATGTTCGTGTTTTGATTTTACTTGAAGATGATTCCTATGAAGTTGAAGAAGAAAAACTTTGGTTAAATTCGATTTCAAGGAATCCTGCTTTCGATTTTTTAAGTGAACCTTCAGAAGATATTTATTCACAGAAGGATGGAGAACCATTTAATGATTAAGAACAAAATAATACTTGTTCCTTTTCCTTTTGATGATTTTTCTGATTCAAAAGTTAGACCAGCTCTTTGCCTGACATCTGAAATTGGTAAATATAATCAGGTAATTATTGCATTTATTTCGAGTAAAATTCCAGAAGACTTAATTGATAGCGATGTAATAATCAGAAAACAGTCTAAGGAATTTCATGGAACCGGACTATCTGTTGATTCAGTGATTAGATTGCATAAGATTGTGACGATCCCTAAAAGTATAATAAAGAGGAAATTAGGAGAAATTAGTAAATCAGTTGAACTCGAAATAAGTAAGAAAATAAGACAGATGTTTGAAAATTAGCGAATTAGTAGATTTTTTTTACACCACCTTTAAATCAACACCCAGCAACAACAAAATAATCAGTGCCAGCCCAAGCACAATGCGGTACCAGCCGAACACCCTGAATCCATGTTTTTGAAGGAAAGTAATGAAGGTTTTTATGGCGATCAATGCAACCACGAAGGCAACAATGTTCCCAATGATCAGAATGTCAATGTTTTCAGCAGTAATGTGTTTGTAGTCTTTCAGTAGTTTGTAGGCCGAAGCAGCCGCCATTGTTGGAACTGCCAAAAAGAATGAAAATTCGGCTGCATTTTTCCTGCTAAGTTTTTGCTGCATCCCTCCAATAATTGTTGCTGCCGAACGCGATACTCCCGGAATCATTGCGATACATTGCCAAAATCCAATTTTAAGAGCTGTTGGGTAAGTGATTCGCTGACTTTCGTTTTCCTTCTTGAACCACTTGTCAACAAAAAGCAGCAGGATTCCGCCTAAAAGCAACATAACAGCCACTACCATTACGTTTTCGAGCAAACTATCGATAAAATCGCCGGCAAAAAAACCGATTATGGCTGCGGGAATAAAAGCTACAAGTAATTTAAAATAAAACTCGAACTTCAATAAAAAACGCTGGAAGAAGCGGATAAGGTTGTATTTGGATGGATTATCCAATTCAGTTTTTGAATTGATTACAAAAAACTTTCTCCAGTATAGAACAACTACCGAAAGTATAGCACCAAACTGAATATTCACAGTGAAAGCTTTGGTAAACTCATCAATTTCCATTCCCAGCAAAGCTTGCGAAATAATCATGTGGCCGGTGGAAGAGATGGGCAGAAATTCGGTGATTCCTTCTACAACTGCAATTACAATGGCTTCGAATAATGTCATAATTCAATATTTTTTCGGGCATAAAAATAGGTTTTTCCTTCAGTAAGGCTGTCGAAATTGTAGATTTCTTTTCCTCTGTGGATTCTGTAAAAAGCGAGCATGGCAATATCACCGGCACAGAACATAGAATGAATGCACATTACGCTAAGGAAAAAGTACATTAGTTGTTCATTGTAAAATTGAATAATACCAACCAAACAAATCAGTTTTACAACTACAAACGGTGTTAGCGCAACAACGTGGAAAGCCCCGGGTGCAATCACCTGCCGGTCGGCCATGGCGTAAAAGATGAATTTTTTCAGGATAAGGCCAAAGGAAATTTTTCGCGCTCCTGTTGTTAGATAAGCCAAAGCATGTAAAAGCTCATGGATGACGATGAGGGCCGAAAGAGAAAATAGCAGCGACCAGCCAATGGTGACAATCAGTTCATGATTTCCTTTGATGGAGAAAATAATTCCGCGGGTGAAGATGAATGTGAAAAGCATCAACATTATCACTTGATAAACTGAGTAAATCCGGATAATGATCTTTTCTTTTGTGATTTGTTCCACAATAAATTCGCGAAGCTTTTGATGCGAAACTTCAGTCAGAAGTTCAAACTCGTTTTCGTTTTGTAAATCTTCAGGAGTAAGCTTTTTTCTCATACAGCTTATTTATTCTGAATGATTTCTGATAAAGCTTTCAGGTTGATTAACCTTATCAGGAAAGCAAATAAAGCACTGACCGAAATCATGACAAAATAGCCAAGAACCCAGTTACTGATTTGTTTGCTGAGGATTCCGGCTAAAAAGACGAAACCTACAAAAAGAACCAGTTTCCCGATGACTCGGTAGTTGACGTTCAATTTCAGGAATATAACTGCAAGTATTGTTTGTGCCAATGCGGTAAATAGTTGGGTTGCCAGGCTTGCCCAAGCCGATCCGTATGCCTGCATTTGCGGAATCAGGATTAAATTTAGCCCAACATTAATTCCCATGCCGAGAAGTGCCATCCAGTTCAGTTGCCGGATACTTCCGTTGGCGGTGAGCAGGGTGCCAAAAATATAAGTGGTGGCAATACCCAGAAAGCTTACCATCAGCAGGCGGAAAATGGAAGCCGATAATTCAGGGTGACTGTATTTCAGCAAGGTCATTATTTCGATGTCGTAAAATCCGGATGACAGACTGAGGACCAGTGCAGGTACAAAAAGCAGCAAAAATGAAAACTGCACCATTGAACCGATTTCTTCCTTTTGCTTGATCATGCGGGCAAAAATAGGCAACAGTAATCCGGCAAACAA
>CAMDGL010000524.1 GCA_945897845.1 Chitinophaga pinensis
GAAACGGTATTAAATAGTACCGAAGGAGTCGTCAGTGTATGATCGCAAACCAGAATTTTTACCTGACTGTTTTCTTCTGCAATGATGAGGTTTCGCTGGGTAGCCATCAGATTTTCATCGGAACTCAGCAGATTGATTACCTGAACCGGCTTTTCAATTGCCACACCTTTGGGGATATACAGGAAAAAACCATCTTTCGCGAATGCGCTGTTCAATGCAACAAAAGGATCGTTCGACAAACCAGCCTGACGGTTTAAATGGTTTTCAAGCAATTCGGGGCGCTCATTGGCAATCTGCTCCAGACTTCCAACGACAACCCCTGAAGGAAGCGCTGCGCCCGGATTATTTCCGCTGTAAAACCAACCGTTGACCAGAAAAACCAAGTGAGTGTCCAATTGCGGTACGTTGCATTTGAATATCTCATTCAGGTTAATTACACCTTTTTCCCTTACCAATTCCTGACGGTACGATTTTGCAAAAGCCGGTTTCAAATTGGTGTATTTGTAATCTTCATTCCTGAAATCAGGAATTCCGGTTTGGGCAAATCGTTTGATCGACACTTCGCGCATTCGGTTTAGCAATGGCGAAGATCCCTGATTCAATGTGTCCCTGCTTTGTTCAAACAGTGAAACCAACTGATCAGCCTGTGATATTTTTTCAGAAATAATACTCATGATTATTGATCGATCCCGTTTTTAAGCCAGTCGTAGCCTTTTTCTTCCAATTCCAGCGCAAGTTCTTTTCCTCCTGATTTTACGATCCGGCCGTTGTGCAAAACATGCACAAAATCAGGGACAATATAATCGAGCAGGCGCTGGTAGTGTGTTACCAGAATGGTTGCATTCTCCGGTGATTTCAAAGTGTTTACGCCTTCAGCCACAATACGGAGTGCATCAATGTCCAATCCTGAATCGGTTTCATCCAATATCGAAAGTTTTGGTTCGAGCATGGCCATCTGGAAAATTTCATTTTTCTTTTTCTCTCCTCCTGAAAAACCTTCGTTCACCGAACGGTTGGTCAATTCAGAATCGAGGTGAAGCATTTCCTTTTTAGCCCGCATCAGTTTCAGAAATTCCCCGGCAGTCAGTGGAGCAAGTCCTTTAAATTTGCGGTGCTCATTCACCGACGCTTTCAGAAAATTAACCATTGGTACGCCCGGAATTTCAACCGGATACTGAAAACTCAGGAACAATCCGCTGCGGGAGCGAACTTCAGGCGATAATTCAAGTAAATTCTGTCCAAGGTAAGTTACTTCACCTTCCAGAATTTCATAATCCTGTTTTCCGGCCAACACATTGGCTAGTGTACTTTTACCTGAACCATTTGGTCCCATGATGGCATGTACTTCGCCAGCTTTCACTTCCAGGTTAATTCCTTTCAGTATCTCTTTGCCTTCAACCGAGGCACGTAAGTTTTTTATTGTAAGCATAAAAGGCCCCCTCCAGCTCCCCCGTAGGGGGAGAGTTTTAAAACCTTCCAGTTCCACTTCATCTGAGGAAAAGGAGGAATAGTTATTAATAATAGTTTCACTTTATACATTAATCTTCCTGATTTAGATTTCCTAAAGCCTCCCCTTCGGGGAGGTTGGTGGGGCTTTACCCAACGCTGCCTTCCAGACTAATTGCCAGAAGTTTTTGCGCCTCCACGGCAAATTCCATAGGAAGCTTGTTCAGTACTTCGCGGGCATATCCGTTTACAATCATCCCGATGGCATCTTCCGTAGAAATACCGCGCTGATTGCAATAAAAAATCTGGTCTTCACCGATTTTGGAGGTGGTAGCCTCATGCTCAACAATCGACGATTTATTGCCGACTTCGATGTAAGGAAAAGTGTGCGCACCACAGGTTGAACCCAGCAGCAGCGAGTCGCATTGCGAATAGTTGCGTGCATTGGTTGCTCCTGGCATCACTTTAACCAATCCGCGGTAGGAATTGTCGCTTTTGCCGGCAGAAATACCTTTCGACACAATGGTACTTTTTGTGTTTTTGCCGATGTGTATCATTTTTGTTCCTGTATCGGCCTGTTGATGATGGTTGGTAAGTGCAACCGAGTTAAACTCGCCTACTGAATTGTCGCCGATCAGCACACAACTTGGGTATTTCCATGTAATTGCAGAACCGGTTTCCACCTGTGTCCAGCTAATTTTTGATGATTCGCCACGGCAAATACCACGTTTTGTTACGAAATTGTAAATTCCGCCCACGCCGTTTTTATCGCCCGGATACCAGTTCTGAACCGTAGAATATTTCACTTCGGCGCGATCCATTGCAATGATTTCAACCACAGCAGCATGTAGCTGGTTTTCGTCGCGCATCGGAGCCGTGCAACCTTCCAGATAACTAACATAACTGTCGTCTTCGGCAATAATCAAAGTTCGCTCAAATTGGCCTGTTCCGGCAGTATTTATCCTGAAATACGTGGAAAGTTCCATCGGGCAGCGAACGCCTTTCGGGATATAGCAAAATGAACCGTCGGAAAATACGGCTGAATTTAGCGCTGCGAAAAAATTATCGGTTGGCGGAACTGACATGCCAAGGTATTTGCGAACCAGTTCCGGATGTTCGATCAATGCTTCGCTGAACGAACAAAAAATAATTCCTTTCTCGGCCAGTACTTTTTTGAAAGTAGTGGTTACCGAAACACTGTCCATTACCACGTCAACAGCAACTCCGGCCAGATGCTTTTGCTCCTCGATGGGAATTCCAAGCTTTTTAAATGTTTCCAGCAATTCCGGATCAACTTCGTCCAGGCTATCGTATTTCGGACTGGTCCGTGGCGCGGCATAATAGATTGTTTCCTGAAAATCTATGGGAGGTATCCTCAAATGGGCCCATTCCGGTGATTTCATTTTTAGCCATTCGCGGTATGCTTTCAGCCGAAATTCGAGCATAAATTCCGGTTCTTTTTTCTTGAAAGATATCAGCCTGACTACATCTTCGCTCAATCCTTTGGGAATCACATCAGTCTCAATGTCGGTAAAAAATCCGTATTGATATTCCTGAGTTGTTATGTCGTTTAATAATTTTTCCTGAGTTTCCATAATTTCTCTGTTTTCTGTCGCTTCTTTATTCAATACTTAC
>CAMDGL010000525.1 GCA_945897845.1 Chitinophaga pinensis
ATGCCGGGGCTTTGCAATATTACTTTTCCGGCACTCAAGCCTGAAACACGAAAAGAGACAGAATAATCACCCTCTTCTGCTACTTCAACAGCAAAATCGAGCCAATCACCGGCATCAATACTTCCAACATTCTGACCGCCACCCGTATCACTTGTCTCCTCGGGCTGAACACCATGACTTAAAATATTATTTTCAGCTTCGAGCTTTGCAGGCAACATTACGTAGCTGGGTTCCGTTAAGTCGTTGGTAATTTCATAGGCCGACAGTTGGGACAAAACCCCTTCGTTGGTGGAGATTATTTTATCTCCTGTAATAGAAACTTTCACAACACCACCGGAACGTATTGGATATAAAGTATTGATAGTTATTTTATTGGTGCTGCTTTGTACCGATGATATTTGTGCCGGCACATCGTTAATGGTAAGTTCAAAAAGCGTTTTTAGCACAGTTTCGCTTTTCAGGTCTTTACTGAAAGATAATTCAACATTTGTACCTTTTGTTGATATGATGGCAGAAACTATTTCAGGAGATAAACCGGGAGCAATGTTCGCAATTTTATAGGCGTTGACAAGTGCAAGAATACCGGAATCAGCACTTAAGATAGTATTGCCTTTGTATGTAAGGGTAATTTTCTGCTCAAAGAAAACTCTTTCTTTCAGTTTAATAATCACTTTTTTAGAATCGCTGGCACTGATTTCAAGAGAAGCGATTCCTATTTCCGAATTTAGATCAGAGTCAATCAATTTTAATTCCCCGATTTTAACTTCTCCCGATTGCATTTCTTTATTGAATTCCAAAATAATTTCAGTTCCAGTGAGGTTGGTTGAGCCTGAAATTATGCGTGGAGCAGATCCGGGGATCAGATTTTCTATGAATTGATTGGTGAACTTTTCGAGCGGTTTTCCATATACCGAAACTAAACTTCCATCGCCGTAGGATAAGCTTACTGCGTCATTTTTCGTAACAGGTAATTCTAAATTTATAAAAATCACATTTTCGCTAGAAGAGTAAGAGGCGGAACTAATCTTTGCAGTAATTGTGTCATTTAGTTTTACAATAAAGCCATTAATTGCTTTAGATTGATCCATTTCAGTTGAAAATTTAACTCTTATCGTTTGGGGATTGTCTGCTTCAACGTTACCAGACACTAATTGTAATGGTAATGCAGGAAACGAATGAATATTAGTTACATCGCCATGCAATAAGGTGATGGGATTATTTGCGAAGTCTATGAAGTTGCTGGTATTATTCTGTCCCGGAATCGGAGTATATCGGCTGGTAGTTCCATTTGACCAGAACATCATATACGCTAATTCAAGGGGATAGGTAGTAATCGCTTTCAAATAATATTCAGAAAACAAATTGGCTGGTTTCGGGTCATTTCTGTAACCACATTCAGTTAGGGCTGCCAGCTTGTTATGCGCTTTGGCATAATCCGACAAGATTTTTAGTTTACTTGCCGCACTGCTGATTTTATTACTTTCGAAATCCGAATAATTATCCATTCCTACCAAATCGACATAACCATCACCCGGATAGCGTTCTAAAAATGCAGACTCACTGCTAAACCCATTATCGGGCGAGAAGGCATATAAAACATTGTGAACATTGCACGAATCGCGTAAAAACTCGACGGTAAACTTCCAATTGGCTTTAAATTGTTCGGGAGTACAATATGGCTTTCCCCACCAGAACCAACCACCGTCAAATTCGTGAAATGGTCTGAAAAAACATGGGACCAACTTCCCGTCAGCCGCTTTCAGACTGTGAAAAACAGATGCCACCTTTCGAAGTGCTGTTTTATAATATTCATGTTTTTCGCCGCCAACCAACAAGCTTGCAACCGATTTTTGGGCAATGGCAACTTTGTCAGGTTCTCCATTTAAACTGAACCAATCGTAGGTGTACGGATTACGGAAATGCCATGAAAAAGTGGTAACAATTCCCTTTTCGTAGTTTTTAATCGCCTGCTGTTTAATCATGGTTTCCTGTTGCTCGAACCATGAATCGGGTTTATTCTGAACATCGGTGATAAACATGAAATCTAAACCGTTCACCAATGGATCTTTTCCACATGTCAGTTTTATATCGCTCATTTCAGCACCACCTTCGGTGGTCTGCCGGTTGGTAAAAGCATCCTGCTGGCCAATCATTACTCCTTTTTTGGAGCTTTGCTGCAAAGAATAAAACAATGCAGCCGTTTCTACCGTCGCATTTTTATCTACAATATAAGTTCGAACTGATTCTACAGTAGGTTGAATCTGAGCAAAAACTGCTCCGACAAAAAATGTCAGCAATGCAAAAATTAGATATATCGTATTTATTTTCATCGTATTAACATGCTAGTTTATTCATTGAAAAAGGTAATTAGTACAATTTCCTGAATTTTGTTTTTCAATTCTGTTTTACCGTAAAAACAGTAGTTCTGATTTGTTTGTTATTGCTGATTTTCAAACAATAAATACCATTTGGCAAGGAAATATCTAATCGCTTTTTGTGCTCAAATGTGGTTTGTTGCGATTGAATCATTCTTCCGGTGATATCAAATATTTCAATTTTATCATACTGAAATTCAGTGGATTCAATAAAAAGTTCATCTCTGACAGGATTTGGATAAATAATGGTTTCGCGGGAGTTTTTTTCTTCATCAAATGTGCTGACATTATTTTCAATGATTATTTTCATTGTCATAGATTTTCCGCTACCATATTGATTTAATGAGTTAATAATTATTTTATATTCACCCGCAACCTGTGGAGTACCTTTAAGTCGTATGGCCACCCCGGAACGCAAAAATTCAGTTGCATTACTGCTAATTCCTGAAGGAAGTTCAGAGATTGTAGTATTGAAAATTGTAATACCATTCTGTCCGGAATTAGTAACTAAAATATCGAAATTGAATGGTTCGCCTGTTTTTCCATAAGCTATGGAATCGCTAAATAATACAGGAGAAAGTCCGTTGATACTATTGTTTTTGCTTCGGCACAATCTTGCCTGTTTATAATAAAACGGATGATTCAAGACAGCAGCAGCATACCACAATCCTTTAGTTACAGATTTATAATCAGTGGCTTT
>CAMDGL010000526.1 GCA_945897845.1 Chitinophaga pinensis
TTTCTGAGACAAATATACGTTTGCTTCAACCAAACAATGAGTTAATGCCGGGTTAAAATCCGTTAACAAAAAGTTAAAGTCCTGTGAGCGCAGTATTTAATCATTATCTTTGAAGAATGAACAAAAAAATATTCACCGGATTGATCGCACTGATGGGCATTTCGATTGTCGGAATCATTATCATTCAGCTGGTATGGATGAACAACGCCATCCGTGTCAGAAATGAATTGTTCGATCGCAGTGTTAACGAAGCGCTGACCAGCACCACCAACCGGCTCGAAACCATGCAGGACTTCAGGTTGATCAATCATTTTGCTTTTGGCGACTCAGCACATTTTAGAGGAATTGCCCCTCCACCACCAGTTCCGCCAAATGGATTCAACCGAAATTCAAGGCACCCCAACATTCCGAAAAGACTTACACCGAAACAAATCGAGATGGTTGTAAAAGCCAGTAAAAACAGGAATGGTTTTCAATATCAAATTTCAACCACTGTCGACAGCGTAAATTCAGGAGAAAAGAACGTAATCATTATCAATTCCGACAGCATTGTTCGAAACCTTGGTTCTGTTTATGAGACTGGGATCAACAAGTTTGATTCATTGGCCGGGCAATTCGATTCATGGACCGATTCGACAGGGCAACTGAAACAGCGGATAGAATTTAAGACACGTAAACTGAAACGGGTTGCCAATAAAGTAGTTCAGGAAATTTCGACCTGGGAAGAAGATGTTCCGATCGAACGGGTGAACGAAGTATTAAAAAAAGAACTCGAAAACCGGAACATTCCTATTCCGTTCGAACTGGGAATTATCAAAGATTCAATCGTTGCAGGTAAATCTGCAACTGCCGATACTTTGCTCCTGAATAACAGTAAATACAAAGTCAACCTTTACCCCAACGGCATTTTTCAAAAGAACGCACTTCTCTCTGTATATTTTCCTGAAAAAGAATCGTTTATATATAAAACCCTGAATTGGTTGTTGCTCGTTTCGCTGTTTTTCTCCATCATTGTATTGGTCACATTTGGAGTCAGCATTTATTTTATCCTGAAGCAAAAGAAAATATCGGAGATGAAATCGGATTTCATTAACAACATGACCCACGAATTTAAAACGCCCATCGCTACGATTTCAGTAGCTGCGGATTCCATTATAAATCAAAAGATTATTGAAAACCCGGAGCGTATCAGGTTTTATACTGAAATGATTAAAAAAGAAAATGCAAGGATGAACCAACAGGTTGAAGATATTCTGACCATTGCCCGGCTCGAGAAGAAAGATTTCGAATTTAATTGGCAAGCCCTTAATTTACACGAAGTAATTGAAGACGCCATCGAAAGTATTGTGCTTCAGGTGGAGAAAAAAGGCGGTTCAGTGACCAGTGAACTAAAGGCGGCTAATCCGGTGGCAACAAGCGATTCAAGCCATTTTGCCAACCTCATTTACAACCTGCTCGACAATGCGAATAAATACTCAACAAACGCTCCTGAAATAAAAATCTCAACCAGAAACACAGTGAAAGGGGTGCTGATCTTAATTGAAGACAAAGGAATTGGCATGACAAAAGCAGTGCAAAGCCGTATCTTCGAACGTTTCTACCGGCAAACCAGCGGAAATATTCACAACGTGAAAGGCTTCGGATTGGGATTGAGCTACGTCAAAGCGGTACTCGAAGCCAATCGCGGAAACATCAGCGTACACAGCGAGCCCGGAAAAGGCAGTAGATTTGAAGTATTTATCCCATTTATCCACGAATAAAATGACGACAAAACCACGCATATTTTTAGTTGAAGACGATCTCAGTTTCGGGGCAGTGTTAAAATCATATCTTGAAATAAGTGATTTCGAGGTGGACTGGGTGGACGATGGACAACATGCTCTTTCACAGTTCAAAAAAGCCAGTTTTGAAATCTGCATCCTGGATGTAATGCTACCCAATGTTGATGGATTTACGATTGGAACTGAAATCAGGAAAATAAATTCAGACATTCCAATTCTTTTTCTCACCGCCAAAAACCTTCGGGATGATGTATTAAAAGGTTACAGGATTGGTGCCGACGATTATATTACCAAACCATTCGACACCGAAGTCTTGATTTATAAACTCAAAGCCATCCTGAAAAGACAGTCAGGCGTTCAAACAAAAGAGTCAGACTTTTACCAGATTGGAAGCTATCTGTTCGACTTTAAATTACGGTCAGTTGAACGCGATGGTTCGAAACAAAAACTATCGCCAAAAGAAGCAGAATTACTTAAAATGCTTTGCGACAATCAGAATGAATTATTGCCCCGCGAAACGGCCCTCAAAAAAATATGGGGCGACGATGGATATTTTACCGCCAGAAGCATGGATGTTTATCTCACAAAAATCCGAAAACTCTTTGCTGAAGATCCGTCTGTTGAAATCCGAAACATTCACGGCAGCGGTTTTATGCTTGAAATAACGAAAAAAACTCCATCCCAGTAAAGGAATGGAGTTTCAAAAGAATGGCGACGACCTACTCTCCCACAATAATTGCAGTACCATCGGCGCTGGCGGTCTTAACTTCTCTGTTCGGAATGGAAAGAGGTGGAACCCCGCCGCAATAGTCACCTAAAGCTTTTATGGCTTACGTAAATAACACCAAATATTTTTTATTCTAGTTTCAAGCTGCAAGTATCTGGTATCCGGACTTTTGCCTTCTTACTTTGATCTTTTGCCTTGACTAAAATCAACACATCGGGAATAAACAGAAGTTATTTCAATTAACCTGTAAATACTAGCGAAAGTCTTCGGGCAATTAGTACTACTCGGCTATGACGTCACCGCCTTTACACCTGTAGCCTATCAACGTAGTAGTCTACTACGACCCTCAAAGGAAATCTCATCTTGAGGTAAGCTTCGTGCTTAGATGCTTTCAGCACTTATCTCGTCCATACGTAGCTACTCTGCAATGCAGCTGGCGCCACAACAGATTCACCAGAGGTATGTCCACCGCGGTCCTCTCGTACTAGCAGCAGGTCCTCTCAAATTTCCAACGCCCACAACAGATAGGGACCGAACTGTCTCACGACGTTCTGAACCCAGC
>CAMDGL010000527.1 GCA_945897845.1 Chitinophaga pinensis
CAAACCGTTTTACACGACTGGCACCACCAAACCTGTGCATTGTCGTAATAAGCCAGGCGTTTTTCGCCAATGTATTTATTAACGGCCTCAACACCCTGTGCCTGAATTTCAGCAGGAATTGGCAGTTCGCTGATTGGCCGACCTTTTCCGGCTTCGGCATCGAACCATGTATTGAACAGTTTGGTGAAAATCCACTGTGTCCAGCGGAAATATTTTGGGTCGGTGGTATTTATTTCGCGGTCCCAGTCGTAACTCAAACCAAGCGCTTTGATCTGACGGCGGAAATTGTCGCAATTGATGTTGGTGGTAACGGCAGGGTGCGTTCCGGTTTGAATGGCATATTGTTCGGCGGGTAATCCAAAAGCATCCCAACCCATCGGATGCAGCACATTAAAACCCTTCATGCGTTTGTATCGGCTGATAATGTCGGTGGCAGTGTAGCCTTCCGGATGTCCAACGTGCAAACCTGCTCCTGAAGGATACGGAAACATATCCAACACGTAATATTTTGGTTTCGAGAAGTCGTTCGTGGTTTTAAACGTTTTGTGTTCCTCCCAGTATTGCTGCCATTTCGGCTCAATTTCCCAGAATTTGTATTCCATTTTATGAGTGAGATAAAGGTTACTGATAATGAGCCGCAAAGATAGAAAGAAAGTTGCAAGATGAAAACCGGCGTCTTGAAATTATGGCAATTCACGAATCGTACTTACGAATGTGATAGAATCAGTTGGCATCAAGCGCAAAAAGCTAATTTTTAAATCATTACAAAACAATAACAAATAATAAAAGACAAACATATCCTAAACTTTTCACATCAAATATATGTTACAGCAATGATCAATTTAAGAAAATGCAATTATTAACTTTTAAATCGAAACACATGAAATACGTTGTAACAGGTTCATTGGGAAACATCAGCAAACCGCTTGCTGAAAAATTAGTTGCTGCCGGGCATGATGTGACAGTGGTGAGCAGTAAAGCTGAAAAAGCTGAACAAATTGAAGCACTTGGAGCCAAAGCTGCCATTGGTTCGGTTGAAGATGAAGGTTTTTTAACAGAAGCATTCATGGATGCCGATGCCGTTTATACAATGGTTCCGCCACACTTTGGAGCCTCCGACTGGAAAAAATACATCGCCGGAATTGGTGAAAATTATGCCAAAGCGATCAAAGCTTCAGGTGTAAAAAATGTGGTAAACCTGAGCAGTATGGGCGCCCACATGCCCGAAGGATGCGGACCTGTGAGCGGTTTATTCTTTGTTGAAAAAGCATTGAATGAGCTGGAAGGGGTAAATGTAAAACACCTCCGCCCCGGTTTTTTCTATCCAAATTTTCTGGGTCAAATCGGAATGATAAAGAACATGGGGATCATGGGTGGTAATTATGGCGAAAATGCAACACTGGTGATTGTACACCCCGAAGACATTGCCGATGTGGCAGCCGAAGAAATGCAGAATCTGTCGTTTAAGGGTAAAAGCATCCGCAACATTGCAAGCGACGAAAAAACAACCCACGAAGTTGCAGCCATTTTGGGCAAAGCCATTGGAAAACCGGAAATCCCATGGGTAAACTTTAAAGATGAAGATAGTTTGGGCGGAATGTTGCAGGCCGGAATTCCCGAAGAAATAGCTAAAAATTATACTGAAATGGGTGCGGCCATGCGGAGTGGAGAAATGGCTTCTGATTATCAGAAAAACAAACCAGCCGAATTCGGGAAAAACAATCTGGAAGTTTGGTCGCGGGAATTTGCTTCGGTTTATGCGCAATCGTGATATTTTCCATACACACCCCCACGTCTGCGAGCGGACGTCCCCCCTCTCTTTTTAAAAGGGGAAAGCATCGCAGATGCTAAGGGGTGAGTTAGGATAAAAAGCACAAATTGAAATGCAACATTATTTCATTCTGATTATTTATGTGCCTATGTGGTTATTTCCATTGAGGAACCCCATCAGTGATCCAACCTTTTCATACAATTTATCAGCGAGCGCGAAGTATGGTAATTCCCTTTCCAGATATGAGATTTTTTGCCCAGCTTTTCATCCGGTAACTTGTCGATCCCATTCTCATACCAGTCGCCGTGCTCGTGATCAATCAGGTAAGTATTGATATACTCCCACTCTTTCAGGAACAGTGATTTGTAATTGTGCGGATCGTCGGGAAAAAGTTCAGACATCAGAAGAAGTGAGTTCAGTCCCTCCGCCTGCGCCCACCAGTTTTTGGTGTCTTTAATAATGGTTACGGTGTCCTGACCTTTAAAATAATAACCGGCTTCATAAAATCCGCCGACCGTTTTATCCCAGCCGTTTTCGATGGAATGATCGACCATTTTCTTTGCTTTTCGTAGCGTTAAAGTATCATTTTCAAGCCCTGCAATTTCGGAAGCTTCGAGCATCAGGAAAGCGGTTTCGACGTCGTGCCCAAACGAGATATGATCGTGGTACCAGTTCTTTTTCCTGACATCCTCAGCTGAATCGCGGTACGAAACCGGTGACAAATCCTGGTTCAGGAACAATTGCAGATAACCCTTCGGATGGGTAATCCGGTCGCGAACCAGGGCAAGCATCATCAGCAAACGCTCTTTCACCAGCGGATCGGGCCAAACACGGTACAACTCGGTGAATGCTTCGAGCAAATGAATGGAACCATTCTGATCTTTCGATGGAACTCCCTGAAGCCCATTCTTTAATGCTGTTCCGTCGGCTTCCAGAAACTGAAAATAACCGCCAAATTCAGGATCGTAACTGTGTTTTTCCAGCCAGTGAAACGCTTTTTTTGCCAGCGAAAGGGCCGTTGTATCTCCTGAAATGCGCGAATATGCAGCTAAACCGTAAATGGCAAATGCATTTCCGTATGCTTCTTTGATGATCCGGTCAGCTTTCCCCGATTTCAATACATTTCCCTGCTGATCGACCAAAGTAAAAAATCCACCGAGTTTTGAATCCCACATTTTATCTTTCAGGAATTGAACGCCGTGGCTGGCCATCTTCAGGAAATATTCTTTTCTTTCAGGATAAAACTCAGCGACCGTCGAGCAGGTCCAAACATGGCGCGATTGGGTGACAATCAT
>CAMDGL010000528.1 GCA_945897845.1 Chitinophaga pinensis
GGCAAAGCCGACTCGTCCGGAATGCACGAAAACCATGCGCTGGCGGATTTCAAGGTTCCGGGTTATTACATTGATCCGGCAATGCACCGCAAAAATTCGGCAGGTCTTCAGTCCGATTCGTTCGATGCTTATGCCTGTGCGCTGGCTTATCAATTGTCGGGCGATAAAAAATACGCTGAAAGATCACTGGGGTTCCTGATGGCCTGGGCAAATCTCAATGAGAAATATTCGGATTTTGATGGCCCGCTGGTGATGGCCTACTCCGGAACCGGCATGATTATGGCTGCAGAACTGCTCCTGAATTATAAAAAATGGAAATCAACAGATCGTGAGAAATTTTTCACCTGGGTCCGGAATGTATATTTAAAATCGTGCACCGAAATCAGGACCAGAAAAAACAATTGGGCCGACTGGGGCAGGTTTGGGTCGGTACTTTGCGCCCAACTATTGGACAATGAAGCTGAAATGGATGAAAATATCCGATTGGTAAAAAGCGACCTGTTTCACAAAATTGCCGACGATGGTCACATGCCCGAAGAAACCCGGCGCGAGAAAAACGGAATTTGGTACACGTATTTCTCATTGGCGCCAATAACCGCCACCATGTATGCGATTTATAATTCAACAGGAGAAAATCTGTTTGAACTGAAGGAAGGCGACCGCTCCGTTCGAAAAGCGCTGGATTACCTGTTCTATTACAACCAACACCCCGACGAGTGGAAATGGTTCAAAAATCCGAATCAGGGATCGCCAACAAGCTGGCCGGGCAACTTACTTGAAGCAATGGCCGGTATTTACGGAGCGACTGAATATGTCGGGTATGTCGAAAAAAGCCGCCCGCTTTGCTATCCCAAACATCATTTTGCATGGTCGTTCCCAACATTGATGCCCGCAAAGCTGAATTTCAACGAATAACAAAATTGAAATGAAACGAATCCTGGTTTTCCTAATCCTGGTTTTTCAATTGACTTTTCATTCATCTGAACTGATGGCTCAGAGCAATCCATACGAATCGACTTTGCTTACCTTGTGTGATGCTCTCTTAGCCACCCAAATAAACTATCCTGCAGATCCAAACTTTGGAGCGCTCGTTTGTCCATCCACAAATCCTGAAATTCATCCGATTCACTCCAGGGGTGCCGAGTCGGTTTATCCTTTTGCGATAACATATAAGCTCACCGGAAAAACGAAATACCGCGATGCCGCTATAAAATTGGGCAATTGGCTGATCACGATTCAGGAAACAACTGGAAAAAAGGCAGGCGGATGGAGCGAAATATGGCCCGATCCGGAGCAGAAGGGCTGGTTTGGAACAACCACCGATCAACTCATTTCCATGGCAGGTGCTTTTCCTATCCTGAAACCTTTTTTAAGTGCTGCTGAAATTGAAAAATGGAATTCGTCGATGGCAAAAGCGGCTGAATTTGTAATGCAGACTTTCCCGGTCAGGTCGAACATTAATTACAATCCAACGGGAGCTGCAACGCTGTTGCTTGTCTATCAGACCATCGATAAACCAAAACAAAGCTGGCTGGTCAAAGCCGATTCGCTGATGAATACCTACACTTTGAATTTTGTTGACAAACAGAATTTTTTAATCGGCGAAGGTTTTGGGGTTGACGAGGGCTATAACATTGCTCAAAGCATTGGCTATATTGCTCTTTACGGTATTCTGAAAAATGATTTCCGGATCAGACAAATTGCTGCCGACTTATTGAAACAACATTACCTGTTTGTCTATCCCAATGGTTCGGTTGATAATTCGTGGGGAACACGGTCATTCAAATGGAGCTATGAAAGCGGAACAAAAACGGCTCCCGGCGTATATTTCAGCTTTGCCTTGCTGGCCGATATGGATCCCAAATTCGATGCTGCCGGATTGAAATGCCTTGAATATCTGAATCAAAAATGTATGAAAGATGGCTGGATTGTGTATGGGCCTCACGCGAAAAATCATGAATCCAGCTCACCACCCTGCAATTACTCCACTTTTGCGCGGGCGCAAAGCATTGCCCTGGCCATTGAATACGGATCAAATGCAACAACAAAATCATCCTTTCCGGCACAGGAAAACAATTGGTACAAGTTTTTTCCTGAAATGAATGTAGCGGTAATCAGAACTGACAAAATAATGGCAACGGTATCGGCTTACGGCGAAATCAGGCGATATCCGCGCCCTTCTGTATGCCGTGGAGGAAGTATCTCGAATCTGTGGTACGAAGGTTTTGGCGAAAATGGATTCATGCAATCATCATCAACCGCATCGTATCAACGAATTGAAGGAATGCACATGCCTATTGAAAAAGATTTGCTTCCGCTCACCCCCCGAATAGAGTTTAATGCTGACAGCAACTACTTCTCAAACATTTTTGAAGATGTAGACATGATGAGCGCTGACAAGGAAGCGGATAACATCAAAGTTTCAACTTCCGGCGATATGAAAACCATCAATGGCACAAAGTCGAAAGTAAACTTCAGCCTGACCCATCGGTTTTATGCTGATTACCTTACCAAAGAGATAACAGTAAAAGGCGAAAGTCAGGCATTCAGTTTGATTGAACCAATTGTAAACGACCCCGGCACCAAATTTTATCTAAAAAATGACAGTACCGTAATTATTAAAACAAACGCTTCAAAAACCGAATGGGAGCTTAAAGTGATCAATAGTACCGTGCCTTTTAAAATAACATTGGGAACAGATTCTGAAAAATACTGGTGTCCATTCCCCGCAGTTGAAGCATATCCGGTAATCATCAGTTTCGATACGGTTTCTGAAGCAGCCCAGACGATTAAAATATTTTTAGGAAAAAAATGACCAACTAAACAGATTCAAAATGAAAAAACTAATCATTTTACTTATTCTGATCATCGGCCTTCAACCAATACTGTTTGCCCAGGAAACCATTGGCAGAGATGCCCGCATGAAATGGTGGCGCGAAGCCCGTTTCGGGATGTTCATTCACTGGGGACCATATTCGGTGCTCGGTGGAGTTTATAACGGGCATCAGCAAAGGAGAGGTGGAGCCGAATGGATTATGAACCGATGTAAAATTCCGGT
>CAMDGL010000529.1 GCA_945897845.1 Chitinophaga pinensis
AATTCTCAAAGACATGAAGACAATTAAACTATCCCTGGTTCTTTCGCTTTTCGTTCTACTTTTCGTTGCAAGTTCCTGCGTTGACGAACTATTTCTGGAAGGAAACGGAATCCTTCAGACAGAATCCCGTGGAGCCTCCGGTTTCGAAGAGATCTCTTCGAGCGGTGATTTTGATGTAACCATTGTGCCGGGCAGCAGTTACTCGGTTGAAGTAAGCGCCGAATCGAACCTGCTTTCCTACATCGAAACTGATGTGGTTGGGAAAACACTCAAAATCAGAACACGCGGATTGCATTCTCTCCGCACGAATGAACCGATCGAAGTTTTTATTACCACACCGGTGCTGAACGGACTTTCATTAAGCGGGTCGGGAATTATTAAAACCGGCAGCTTTTTAAGTGACGATTTCAGCATAGCAATTTCAGGATCGGGCGATATTGATACGGAAATTAGTACCGATAAAATGAAAGCCAATGTGTCTGGTTCTGGAACTGTCTTTCTTGAAGGGGATGCAATTGACAGCGAATTCGTTATCAGCGGTTCGGGCAGAATAAGAGCGTACAACTTTCCACATCGCAATTGTGAAGCAGTAATTTCAGGATCGGGCGATTTGTTTGTAAATGCTAGTGAATCGCTCGACGCCCGCATTTCAGGAAGCGGAAGGGTATTCTATATCAATCATCCGGTTATTCATACAAGCATTTCCGGTTCGGGACAGGTGGTTGATAAAAACTGAGAAATACAATCATTTCTGAAAACAACCGTTTAATTCTATAATTTGCACAAAACTACATTATGAAAAAAGTTTATTCTTTGATTACCCTAACCCTGCTTGCACTTTCGGTTTTTTCACAAAGCCCGCAAAAGGCTTTTGGCATCCGTGGCGGATTGTCATCAGGATTTGAATACCGCGTTTTTTCGGGCGAACTGAGTTCGTATAAAGTATTGCTTTCGACCCGGAAAAGAGGGTTGCAACTTACCGGACTGAAAGAATTTCACATTCCTGATGTTTTCGATATTGGTGAACCAGTTTCGTTTGTTTATGGTATTGGCGCCCATGCGGGTTTCGAAACCTGGAACGTTGATTATTACGACATTGTATATCCTTATGGCTTGTATCTGGAACGCAAGACTGGTGTTATTGCCGGACTCGATGCATTGGCCGGGCTCGAATACACCATTCCTCAAATTCCACTGGTGGTTGGTGTTGAAGTAAAACCTTATTTCAATCTGTTTGGAAGAGATTTCTTCCAGTTGCAGCCGTTTGATTTTGCCTTTACCGTAAAATATACTTTCTGATAAAACTTCGCGAATTGTAAGTATTTATCTCGAAAGTTACCTTGAAATTACAATAAAATGACAATAAATTACAACCATTGACTGCTACAAAATACCAAATTGGTTGGTTAATTGACAATCATATCCGTTTATTTCATTTCTGTTAGCGCCTGTTCCATATCATCAATTAAATCTTCAGCTCCTTCGATTCCAACCGAAAGGCGCATCATTGTTGGGCGAATTCCCATCGAATTACGTTCTGCTTCTGTAAATTCAGCATAAATGGTTGAATATGGATGGATGATCAGCGATTTGTTGTCATTAAGATTGGTGGCCCGGCGGATAATTTTTAGGCGGTTCATAAATTGGAAACATGCAGCCTGACTTTCCAGATCAAAAGTCATTACCGTTCCCGGCACACCGCCAAACTGGTCCATCGCCAAATTGTAATAAGGAGAATCTTCCAATCCAGGATAATCAACCCGCGTTACTTTCGGATTTTGCTGAAAGTATTCGCCCAGTTTCATACAGTTCTGGTAGCAACGCTCAACACGCAATTCCAGAATATCAAGTCCGGCAATCATATAATTGGCCGAATGTGCAGTCATTGGCATACCAAAATTGCGGTAGTAATTTTTCCTCAGACGAGCGATAAATGCATCTTTCCCAAATTTTTTGGAGAAAGCCAGACAATTCGGATTTTTGCTCCAGTCGTACAAACCGTTGTCGATAATTACTCCGCCAACTGCAGTTGCTCCGCCCGAAATAAATTTGGTGGTTGACATCACTTCCACATGCACGCCCAGCGATTTGGAACTTAAAACCGATGGAGGCGTGACAGTGCTGTCGGCAATCAGCAATAGGTTGTGTTTGTTGGCTATTTCGACCAAACGGCTGATATCAGCCACTTCCAGCTGAGGATTGGTCACCGTTTCAAAATAAATCGCACGTGTATTTTCATCGATCAGCGGTTCTATCAAATCCGGTTTAGTTGTGTCAACAAAGCAGGTTTCCAGACCGTAGGCCGACAAACTTTGTTCGAAAAGCGCAAGTGTATGCCCAAAAAGGTGGTTGCCCGAAATAATATTGTCGCCCTGTTTGCAAACGGCCAGCATGGTAGCTGAAATAGCCGCCATTCCTGACGACAACGCCAGCACCTGATGGGCGCCGGTCAAAGCTTTTATCTTGAGTTCGAAGTATTCGACCGTTGGATTGCTGGTACGCGAATAGGTATGTGCCGGCAATTCGCCCCGGAAATTTGCTGCGATATCTTCGGCAGAAGCAAACTCGAAAGCAACAGATTCGTAAATTGGTATTGCCAGTGCATTGTGCGGGTCTTTCTTCGGAAATGGTATATTGAGCGATTGGGTTGTAAAACTCTTCATTTTAATTTCTTTTTGAAATTGGAATTAATTCTTCTTTTCAGCTAAAATTTTCAGCCATCTCTTAAACGGTTACCTCAGCTTTAGGTTTTTGAACTGAGCCGACAAATTTGGCAAATATTTCCGGGAAAATTGTTCTCTGCTGAAATCGCACGTAAAGTCAAGCTAAACCATTCAATATTTTTATCTTTGGCATCCTGAATTACGGATAATGCGAGAAATGAAGAAACTTGGATTTATATTCCTTATAATTTTACCGGCACTGGTTTTTGCGCAGACTACATCGGTTAAAATTGCGGTGCTGAAATACGGTGGAGGTGGCGACTGGTATTCGAATCCCACTGCTTTGCCAAACCTGATCGCGTTTTGCAACGATAACCTGAAAACCAATATCGA
>CAMDGL010000530.1 GCA_945897845.1 Chitinophaga pinensis
CTTATTTTTAAAGGAAAAAATGCTCTTCAGCATGATTATTATCAAACAGAAATGTCTATCATTATAAATTCAAATTTTAGTGGTTTAATATAAGTATTTCAAATTCCTAATCATAAAATTAAATGATATGAAAATTGCAGTGGTTGGTACAGGTTATGTCGGATTAGTGTCCGGTACTTGTTTTTCGCAAACAGGGATAGATGTGGTTTGTGTTGATGTTGATGAACGAAAAATCAATATGCTGAACAATGGTCAGATCCCCATTTATGAACCAGGGCTCGAAGATATTTTTAAATACAATGTTGAAAAAGGACGTTTGTCGTTTACAACAAACCTGAAAGAAAGCCTTGTCGATTGTGAAGCAGTTTTTATTGCCGTTGGTACTCCGCCTGACGAAGATGGCAGCGCCGATTTGAAGTATGTATTGGGTGTTGCCCGCGAAATAGGCCGTAACATCGACCATTATATGGTAATTGTGACCAAAAGTACCGTTCCTGTTGGTACTTCGATGAAAGTGAAGGCTGCTATTTTAGACGAATTAAAAAAACGAAATGCAGATGTGCCATTTGATGTGGCCTCAAATCCTGAATTTCTGAAAGAAGGAAGTGCCGTTGACGATTTTCTGAAGCCGGACCGAATTGTTGTCGGCATTGAATCTCCTGAAGCTGAAAAAACAATGCGCAAATTATACAAAGCCTTTCTGCTGAACGGCCATCCTATATTATTTATGGACATTTCTTCTTCGGAAATGACCAAATATGCAGCGAATTCGATGCTGGCAACCAAAATCAGTTTTATGAACGACATTGCCAACCTTTGTGAATTGGTTGGCGCCGATGTCAGCATGGTGCGCAAAGGAATTGGTTCGGATGCCCGAATCGGCAATAAATTTATTTATCCCGGAACCGGATATGGAGGCTCATGTTTTCCGAAAGATGTGCAGGCTTTGGTACGCACCGCCGACGAATACGGCCATTCGCTCGATATTCTGAAAGCAGTTGAAGCGGTTAATTACAGACAAAAGGAAGTTCTGATCAGGAAGATAAAATCCCATTTTGGTGACGATCTGAAAGGATTAAGGTTTGGAATGTGGGGTTTGGCTTTCAAGCCAAAAACCGACGACATGCGCGAAGCTCCATCTTTGGTAATCATTGAATTATTGCTCAAAGCCGGCGCTACAATAGTGGCTTTCGATCCTGTTGCGCAAGAAGAAGCTCACCGCATTTTAGGCGATACAATCGTCTATGCCAAAGATGAGTACGATGCCTGTGTGGATGCCGACGCACTTATAATTGTCACTGAATGGCCTGAATTCAGAATGCCGAATTTCAGGGTAATCGGGAAATTGCTGAAGACCAAAACAATTTTTGACGGACGTAACATTTACGAACCTGAAGAAATGCAGGAATTGAATTTTAACTATTACAGCATCGGCCGGAAAACAGTCATTATTTAAATAATTAAGGATGAAACGAATATTAGTTACCGGAGGCGCCGGATTTGTGGGTTCGCACCTGTGCGAAAGACTGTTGAACGATGGCAATGAGGTGGTTTGTATGGACAACTACTTTACAGGCAAAAAACAAAAAATTGTCCATTTGCTTGACAATCCTTATTTTGAATTGATCCGGCACGATGTTACAATGCCATATTACATCGAAGTTGATGAAATTTACAACCTTGCATGTCCGGCTTCTCCGGTTCATTATCAGTACAACCCAATAAAGACAATCAAAACTTCAGTTATGGGTGCAGTAAACATGCTTGGCCTGGCAAAACGAATCCGGGCCAAAATTTTACAGGCATCCACCAGCGAAGTGTATGGAGATCCGATCATTCATCCTCAAACAGAAGATTACTGGGGCCATGTAAACCCGATTGGTATCCGCTCGTGCTACGATGAAGGCAAACGCTGCGCAGAGTCTTTGTTTGTAAATTATCATACCCAGAACAATGTTAGGATAAAAATTATCCGGATTTTCAACACCTACGGGCCAAAAATGGAACCCGATGATGGTCGTGTTGTTTCAAATTTCATTGTTCAGGCATTGCAAGGACAAGACATTACGATTTTCGGCGATGGAAAACAAACCCGCAGTTTTCAGTACGTTTCTGATCTGGTTGAAGGAATGGTGCGGATGATGGCCACCGGCGATGATTTTACAGGGCCTGTGAACATTGGAAACCCTGGCGAATTTACCATGCTTGAACTGGCGCAAAACATCATTGAATTGACCAATTCAAAATCAAAAATAATTTATCTTCCCCTTCCCGCTGATGATCCGACACAACGCCAGCCCGACATTTCGCTGGCAAAAGAAAAACTTGGTGGTTGGGAGCCGAAAGTTCCTTTACGCGAAGGTTTGATAAAAACAATTGAATATTTTGATCAGCTACTGTCCGGCGAAATGGTATGATGATATGAAAGAAGAGGTTCGGCATAATATTCCAACAGTACTTGTTGTTGATGACAATCCTAAAAACGTACAAATTATTGCACTGATATTGAGTGGATTAAAATACAAAATAATCATCGCGACAAGTGGCAGAAGCGCCATCGATCTGGTTGAAAGAGTTCGTCCGGATCTAATACTTTTGGATGTTATGATGCCGGGGATGGATGGATTTGAGACCTGCCAGATTATCAAATCAAAACCAGAAAACGAAAATATACCTGTAATATTTTTAACCGCATTAAGCGAGAAAGTTAACATCGTAAAAGGTTTTGAAACCGGTGGTGTCGATTATATTACCAAACCATTTAACAAGGAAGAATTAACAAGCCGCATAAAAACACATCTGGACCTGAAATTTACCCGCGATGAATTAGAGAAAACGACCAATCATTTAATGGAACTGAATTCCATAAAAGATAAAATGTTTTCGGTAATCGGGCATGATTTACGGTCACCAATCGGGAGCATCAAAATGACACTGGACTTTCTCAAAGGTGATTTGGGCAAACAATATACAATTGAAGATTTTCGTGAAACCATTGATATACTCGCCCAAACAACTGATGAGGTTTTCGGATTGTTGGAAAACCT
>CAMDGL010000531.1 GCA_945897845.1 Chitinophaga pinensis
GCGTTCTTTCTCCCCCTCTTTTGGAGGGGGTTGGGGGGAGGCTTTCAAACTAAAAAATATGCTCGAACAATTAAAACAAGAAGTCTGGAAAGCCAATCTTGATTTGGTAAAACACGGATTGGTGATCTTTACCTGGGGAAATGTGAGTGGCATTGACCGACAACATGGCATGGTGGTGATCAAACCCAGTGGTGTTTCATATGATGCGATGAAACCATCAGACATGGTTGTGCTCGACCTGTACGGAAAAGTGGTGGAAGGAAATCTGAAACCATCAAGCGATGCCGCCACGCACCTGATTTTGTACCGCCAGTTTCTGAACATCGGTGGAATTGTGCACACCCATTCGGAATGGGCAACAAGCTGGGCGCAGGCTGGCCGGGGAATTCCGGCAATTGGAACCACCCATGCCGATTATTTCTACGGGGAAATTCCCTGCACCCGAAAAATGACCGAAGCCGAAATTACAGGTGAATACGAACTGGAAACCGGCAGTGTGATCATAGAACGTTTCAAGGAATTGGATCCTGATATGATTCCGGGTGTGCTGGTCAACAACCATGCGCCGTTTACCTGGGGAAAGAATGCCGACGATGCTGTTCACAATGCGGTTATTCTGGAGGAAGTCGCGAAAATGACCTTCCGTAGCTTGCACCTGAACCCGCAAACCAGCATGGATCAGGTATTGCTCGACAAGCATTTCCTCCGGAAACACGGGAAAGACGCATATTACGGTCAGAAATAGATTGTAGAGACTCAGGATCGTGCGTCTCATGACATATTTTAGACGTTCGATCGAACGTCTCTACAACCCAAATCATAATAATTAAACATTAAACAAAATTGATAAAAATGAGTCAACCAAAATTTACCATCGGTCTTGATTATGGTACCGATTCTGTTCGTTCGTTAATTGTAAACACCGAAAACGGTGAAGAAGTAGCCAGTGTGGTTTTTGAATATCCGCGCTGGAAAAAACAGATGTATTGCGATGCGCCCAATAACCGCTTCCGGCAGCACCCGAAAGATTACCTCGAAGGGATGGAATACACAATTGTTGAGGCTTTGAAACTGGCTCCGGCCGGAGTTGCTGAAAATGTGGTAGGAATTTCGATCGACACCACCGGATCGACACCCGTTGCGGTAGACGAAAAAGGCACTCCCCTCTCTTTAACTCCCGGTTTTGAGGACAATCCAAATGCCATGTTTGTGCTTTGGAAAGACCACACCGGCGTAAAAGAAGCCGACGAAATCAATCAGTTGGCAAAGGTCTGGAACATCGACTTCACCAAATTTGAAGGCGGTGTTTATTCTTCGGAATGGTTCTGGGCCAAGTTGTTGCATGTAATCCGCGAAGATGCCGGAGTTTTTCGTGCTGCCACTTCATGGGTGGAGCATTGCGACTGGATTCCTGCTATTCTGACCGGAAATACCAATCCGAAGACATTAAAACGTTCGCGTTGTGCGGCTGGTCACAAAGCCATGTGGCACGAAGCTTTTGGCGGATTGCCGACCGATGAGTTCCTCGAAAAACTTGATCCGCTGTTGAGCGGCCTGAAAGACCGGCTGTTCAAAGAAACTTTCACCTGCGATATTTCTGCCGGAACCATCACTCCTGAATGGGCTGCCAAATTAGGTTTGCCAAGCAACGTAAAGATTGGCGTTGGCGCTTTTGACGCTCACCTTGGAGCTGTTGGCGCCGAAATTGAACCTTATTACCTGAGCAAGGTGATGGGAACCTCGACTTGCGACATGTTGATTGCCCCGATGGAAGAAGTGGGCGACAAACTGATCAGCGGAATTTGCGGACAGGTGGACGGCTCAATTGTTCCCGGAATGTTGGGAATGGAAGCCGGACAATCGGCATTTGGCGACATTTATGCATGGTTTAAAAATGTATTGTTGTGGCCTTCTGAACAGATTATTTCATCCAGCACGCTGATTGACGAAGCGACCAAAACTACAATGATCGCTGAAATTTCATCGCGCATTATTCCTGAACTGACAAAAGCTGCCGAACTGATTCCAATAGAGGAAAGCAGCATTGTTGCGCTCGACTGGATGAATGGCCGCCGCACACCGGATGCCAATCAGAACCTGAAAGGTGTAATTTCAGGACTGAACCTTGGATCGGATGCACCGCGTATTTTCCGTGCTTTGGTTGAAGCAACTGCCTTCGGTTCAAAAGCCATTGTCGATCGTTTTATCAGCGAAGGTGTTCGTATCGACGGTGTAATCGCGCTGGGTGGCGTAGCTAAAAAATCACCTTTCGTAATGCAGATTGTTTGCGATGTGCTGAACATGCCTATCAAGGTTGCACGTTCGGAACAGGCTTGCGCATTGGGTTCGGCAATGGCAGCAGCAGTGGTTGCCGGAGTCTATCCACACATTTCTGAAGCACAGAAAAAAATGGGCGGCGGTTTCGAAACCACCTACTCCCCTATTCCTGAAAATGCTGTCAAATACCAGGCTTTGTATGCCAAATACCTGAAGTTGGGTGAACTGATTGAATTCGGGATGAAATAAAAAAACTCAAAAGAGTCAATCAGCAGAATTTTTCTGAAGGTTGACTCTTTTTTATTTGGAGATTAAGAAAGTATCGGGAAATCCTTATAGAATCTTAACAACCCGATTGTTTCAATTCGAAGTCTGCTCCTGACAAAATTTTTCAAATCGCTATCCATTAATTCGCCCAAACCCTGTAATAATCCTTTGTCGCTCATCGATTCAAGAGTATCAATGCATTTTTGAAGGTAATCGGAATAAGTCATTCCCATGCGGAATTCAACAATATTCCTGTTTACCGGAGTTTGTTTCTGCATAAAGAACCAACAATCGAAAATGTCCCGGTTTGTTAAAACAGTTCTGTCGAGCAAAGCACAAAGCTTGTGCGCGAACATATCAGGTTGCACCAATACCTTCATATTGATTCCGAGCAGGTTTTTTATTTCATAATGGTTATCGAACTGTCGCAAAGAAATTTCCACTTTCAATTTTCGTTCATCTACCCCATAATCCAAAACGATGATTGGTCCGTAAAACTT
>CAMDGL010000532.1 GCA_945897845.1 Chitinophaga pinensis
AATGACTTCGGCCTTTTTATTTTTAACAATACTAGCATTGGCTTGTACAAGTGCTGAGTTAGCAGCTGGCCAGTTAAAGGTTGAAATTGGAATTCCTTTTATGTCATTTTTAAAAGAAGCACGATTGGATAATAATACTTGTTCTTTTCCATTTGCAACTGACTTGCCCGCAGCATTGATTAATTCTCCGCAGATTGTGATATATCCTGCGTGCCACTCTCCTTTTAAATCTAATTCGAGACCCTCAACAGTTTCAGCATAATTATCCCCGGCTTTTAAATTTACCAGTATCTCTTTTTTGAAATCTGTATTTCTTCCAACACCATCGGTAACTGTAATTATTAGTTTATAAGTTCCCGAAGGAATTATTTCTTCATTGATAATACTTATGTCAAATTTTGCAGTTTCTCCCGGAGTAAAAAATTTTCCATTTTTTCTGAATATGGCTATTTGCAGTTGCCTTACCCAATATTTATAATCATCTGCAGGACCTTTCAAATTTCGACCTTCATCTAATAAGGCTGAATCCCACACATCACCACGTTTACTACTATAAGAATGCGCAGTCCATCCGTTTATTGCAAATCCATCCGCAGAATTATTTGCCATAATTCGTTGACCTAATCTTCCATCGGCATACATAAGCGATCGTGCGGCTTGAGTAGATACGTCCGCCGGACTAGTGATAAGTTTTGAACCAGATTTTGATAAATTCCAATCCGAAAATGCTTTTTCAATTTTATCGTGGTTCATTTGAAACGATGAGTTATCGTAACTTCCAAAATTCATTTGTTTTTGTTGTTCTGCTGTTTTCCACCAATTGGCTGGTCCGGTATAACAGAAAACTTCGCCAAAATAAAAAAGGTCATTGCCAGCATTTTTCGAATGGGATTGAAGTGTATATTCATCAAATCGAGGTTCACTTCCCACGGTATGGTCATCCTGAAAATCCTCTCTTATTGTATTTTCATAAGGGCGTAAATGATTATTTATACCACTTGGTTGCGCATGTTTATAAGGAACTCTTCCCCTTATTTCTCCTTTTGGTGCGTGACCAGAGGTATTAGTAACCAATACCGCCGGATTAATATTATGTATAGCCCGCATAGCTTTCTCACGTACTGGTCCCCAGAAATTATCTTCGTTACTAAGATTATGAATTAAAAGTGATGGATGATTTAGACCACGAAAAGCCATGCGGCGAATTTTTTCCTGTAGCACTCTTTCGGCTAATGATCCTTCAATTATTGGCTCTTTGCCTTGCAATTGATGCATTCCTCCTGGCTCTTCATACAATACAACTCCAAACTTGTCAGCAGCATCCAGTACCCTGTATTCTCCAATATGTCTGTGCAGGTTTACCCCATTATGACCAATATTGATGGCTTCTTGTACAGTACTTTCTGCCATTTCTTTTGTTGCAAATAATCCTGTATGAGCATAAAAGCCAAAGTCGATAGCACTCCGGTGTCGAAATCTTTTGCCATTCAAATAAAAACAACTCTTACCATCCTGGTTTTGCTTCACCTCAAAAACACGAAAACCAAAAGGAGTGGAGAGGTTATCGGTAATCACTTCTCCCTCTTTCATAGTTACATTGCAATTATATAAATTTGGCTTGCCAACATCCCAGAGTTTTGCATTTGGTACAGAAAGCGATAAATGAATTTGATTTTCGCCCGGTTTTATTTCAGTTAAAGTATCTTTCATTACATTTTCCACTCTTACTGATAAAACTTTTTTCGCTGCTTTTAGCGAATTATTCTGAATTCTGACATTCACCTCAATATTTCTTGCATTGGCAGGAAGCTGGTTCATGACGAAAACATCTGAAATATACAATGGATTAGTTACGGTAAGCGAAATATTATCTACTCCAGAAAAATCACGTCCTGCAGGCAAACTATATTTTCCCCAATGAACTTGAAATGCATCATCAAATCCACGTGAACCGCCCGGATTTGTAATGCGAATGGCAATTTGATTCTCCTTGCCACATTCAAAAAAGCGGGACACATCAAATTCTACAGGCGTTTCGCAACATAAATCATATCCGGCAAGTTTTTGATTGATATAGATTTCCACGCGTAATCGGGCTCGGGCAATATTTAATCGAATTACTTTATCTTTCCAGTTTGCAGGAATATTCATGGTTTTATAAACCCAACTCACACCATGATAATAAAATGTTGCATCACCTATGGCAAATTCTTGTTCAATACAAACAGGGACTTCGCAGGATATACCTTGATTTTTCAATTTGTTCCAACCGCAAGTAGGCTCATTTACAGGCAAATCCGCCAATTTAAACTCATTAGGGGCATAAATGCTATCGTTTTCCCATTCTGCTTTTTCATCGAGCCATACATTCCAACCTACACCATCTAATGAAACTGTTTGTCGTGAACTAATTTCTTTAGTCGTACTTTTTACATTGCTTTGAGCAAAAAATAATTGGGAAACACTAAGGAGAATGAACAATAAAATGCTATTTTTATTCATCTTTAAATTGTTTAAAAAAAGCAATAATGATTATTATTTCAAATTATACGTGCGAAATGGTGAAGCCGGCAGTCCATCGATATTGAATAAATTAACATGAGGAACATTCGACCAACCCATTCGTACTGTTGCAGGATTGGCAATCAGTTCGGACGATACAATAATTTTATCTCCCTGAATAACAGCCTTTGCCGGAACAAATTTTTTGTCGCTGCCTGCTATTTCAAAATCCGTTAGCGCATCGCCTTTTACCATCAAGCCCTTGTTTACATGATCAAAACTAAGTTCAATGGTATTGCCTTTTACCTGCATCGACTTGTAAACCGGACCGGAATAAGCCACTTTTTGTCCGTAAGCCACAGCCTGTGCCGCCAACGCTAATCGTTCGCCAACCGGACGTTTATTGGTAGGGTGAATATCGGCCGAATCGCCACAATCGACAGTTACAACCATCGCCGTATTGGGAGTTTTCTGCCACGAAATGAGCTGTGCTTCTCTGATTTCCGGACCAATCCCCATAAAAGGTGCAATCTGCACAAA
>CAMDGL010000533.1 GCA_945897845.1 Chitinophaga pinensis
TTTTTAGGTTTAACGATGATACATTATAGTACAGATCATATCACTTATTTTCAAACTTTGTTTTCTCACGTTTTATAAACTCAATCAGGCCGATGGGTTTTTTGCCGGTCAGTTTTTCGTAAAAGTCCGAAATGCGGGGCTCTTTCTGAAAACGTGGTAAAAAGTGCAACAAAATCATCACCATGATCATCTCTTTTTGCATTCCTTCCTGTTTTTTAATTCTGTAAAACCGAAAAGGATTTGAGTTAATGAATACAACTTTTATTGCTGTATTTTTGTTTATCAGATCAACAACCTCAGAAAAGTTTTTGTTCTCATAGCCAGTCATTTCAATGGCACGATTGCAATATTCCTGAAATTTACAAACCAGAAATGCTACTGCTTCTCCAATGTTTTCGATGTCGATCCAGTTAAATTTTGCATTTCCGGCAGGCAAAATGATTTTTCTTTTTTCCTGAATATCTTTCAGAAGTGTTGTTGTCAGGTTTTGCATAAAGTACGACGGACGTAAAGATATAAAAGGTATTTCAGCCTGGATAATAAGTTTTTCGATTTTGTTGTGAGGGATCACTTTGCTTTTTTCTGCTCCCTGAACCGACAGAAAAATAACCTTCTGTATTCCGGCTTGCCTGATGGCTTCGATCAAAGGCTTAAAATAACGGTCAACATCAGAGATATGTGGCGGTCGTAATAAAAATACCAAATCAATGTGTTCGAGAGCTTGTTTAAAAGTTTCGGGATTTTCAAAATCGAAGCGGACGAATTCAAGTTTCTTATTTTCAGCAAATTTCCTCTTTGCTTCAGGAATATTCCGAACACCTGCCACAATTTGTTCTTCAACACAATTCATGAATAGGCACCTGATAATTACCATTCCAACATTTCCCGTAGCTCCGGTAATCAGAATCCGTTTCATTTATAACTTCTTATGTGAAAATTCAAATTTACATCAATAATTTGATCTTCACCTTTGAACCTGCTATTTTCATTTTCACCGACGAAAAACAGTCGTTCAACGAAAAAAATAAATTTTTCTGTATCTCGCTCCATAAATTTGGTAACGAAATCGAAATTCAAACGTCTATTAAATCGAAATACCAAAACAGATGAAAACAAAACACATTCAATTGATCGGAGTCGTGGCATTTTTGACAATCCTTCTTTCCTCCTGTTGGTTTATGGGACCATCGGTAAAAGGAAACGGAAAAGTAACCGAAGAAACCAGGCAAGTCGATGAATTTGACCAGATCAAAGTGAGCCGTGGGATGAACGTATATATCACCCAGGGAAGCCCGGCCAAAGTGGTGGTAATCGCCGACAACAATTTGCACGAAGTGATCGAAACGGAAGTTGAAGGCGGAGTATTGAAAGTATATGTCAACGAAAACATTCGTTGGGCAAAGGAAAAAAAGGTGATGGTTACTGTTGAAAAACTTTCGGGAGTTGAAGTTACTTCGGGATCAAATGCCTGGTCGCAATCGCAAATCATGTCAGAAAATCTGGAACTTAAAGCAACTTCAGGAGCAAATATGAAAATGGATGTGAATGCCAAACGTCTGAAAGCGGATTGCTCATCGGGAGCAAATATTCACCTGTCGGGTCTGGCAAAAGAAGCCGAACTGGAAACCTCCTCGGGAGCCAATCTGAAAGCTCAGGAATTGAAAGCCGACAATTGCAAAATGCGGGCTTCGAGTGGTGCAAATGTTTGGGCAACAGTAGTTGATCGGTTGGAGGCAAAAGCATCAAGCGGCGGAAACGTACACTATTATGGAGAACCTTCCTCGACCGAAATTGATGCATCTTCAGGCGGAAACGTTAACCGAAGATAAAAAAGTAATCAGTCACAGTGTTCAATGTTCAGAAAACAGTCATTAACTTAAAATTTGTTCAGACAATAATCTCAAATTCAAACATGAAAACAATTAAACTATTCACACTTGTTCTATTTTGCATTGCATTCTTTCAGATTGCTGCGCTTCAGGCCGGTAATCGCCAGACACGCCAGGTCAGCGGATTTCACGGAGTTTCGGTAAGTTCAGGAATAGATCTTATCCTGACACAGAAAAACGTTGAGGAAGTGGTGGTAGAAGCCGATTCCGACGACCTGGAAAAAATAATCACCAAGGTGGAAGGTGGTATCCTGAAAATTTACGTCAAGGAAAAATCGTGGTTTAACATGAATTGGAACACCGACCCCCGAAAAGTGTTCGTTTCGTTTAAAACCCTTGACAAACTGGAAGCTTCTGCCGGTTCGGATGTAAGTGCACAGGGGGTTTTACGATTGGAAAAGCTTGATTTGGATGCCAGCAGCGGGTCGGACATCAAACTTGAATTGGAGGCAAATGATTTGAGCGTTGAATCGAGCAGCGGATCGGATATTTCTCTGAAAGGCAAAACAATGTATTTGCAGGCCGATGCATCAAGCGGAAGCGATATCAACGCCAGCGAACTTCATGCTAAAAAATGCAACGCCAGCGTTTCGAGCGGGTCCGACATCCGAATTTATGTAACTGAAGAGTTGGATGCCAACGCCAGTAGCGGTGGCGATATTACTTACTCCGGAAATCCTGCCCAAAAAGATATCAACGAATCAAGCGGCGGCGACGTTCACGGAAAATAGATAAGTTTCAAGTTCCAGGTTCAGAGTTTCAAGTTGTCCATACTTAAACAATGAGGTAGGACGAAAAAGTTCAGAACATTTATATTGAATTGTCTGTCGGTTTACTACTGACACGGGATTTGTCGTGCATAATTGAAACAGAAACAGCCTATTGAAAATAGATCTGACGCCATGCAGATCAACTAATTACAAATAAATAACAATTAACTATTTAAAAACAGAAACAATGAAAACAATTTTGAAAGTGACTTTACTGTTCGCGTTTGTAGCATTTGCGAACACATTATTTGCAGCAGGGAACCTGGTATTGAACATCATTCCCTTATCTTCTGAAAAAGCGGTAGTAGCTATTTCAAGCCTCACCGACAGTAATCTGAAAATTTCAGTTA
>CAMDGL010000534.1 GCA_945897845.1 Chitinophaga pinensis
ACAATTTGCTTTGATGGCAGGCCGAAGCCGTGATGAATTACTTGAACTGGGAAATACTTATTCACTTACAAAAACACTCGAAGAAGGTGCTGACAGTGCACGAATAAAAGGAATCTCGGAACAGAAAGCTTTTCATGGATCCTTCTCCTGGATCAGGCCCGATGGGATCGACAATACGATAGAATACATTGCCAGGCCAATTACATGGCAGGGTAAATCCTATTCGATAGGTATCGATCGCGACATAACTGAATACAAACAAAAAGAAGATAAGCTTAGGAAGTTATCTCAGGCCGTGGAACAAAGTCCCGTCAGCATAGTGATCACCGATTTGGATGGCAACATTGAATATGCTAACCCCAAAGCCAGTCTAACCACGGGCTACACCTTGGATGAACTTAAAGGCAAAAATCCCAGAGTTCTGAAATCTGGCGAAACTCCGATGGACGAATACCAGTATTTATGGGATTCAATCTGTCATGGCAATGTCTGGAGAGGTATTTTCCATAACAAACGCAAGAATGGAGAATTATACTGGGAATCGTCCCAAATTACGCCAATTACAGACCAAAATGGAAACATAACGAGCTACCTGGCAATAAAAGAAGACATCACAGAACGAAAGAAGATTCAGGAATACCTGGTTAAAAGCGAAGAACGATTCCGTCAGATTGCAGAACAAAGTATGACAGTATTATGGGAAGTGAATGCAATTGGTATGTTCACGTTTGTAAGTCAAGTATCAAAAACAGTTTGGGGATACGAATCCGATGAGTTGGTTGGGAAAAAACATTTTTATGACCTGAATCCTATTGAAGGGCGTAAAGAGTTTAAAGAATCTGCACTTCAGGCTTTTGAACAAAGAATCGTGTTTAAAGGGCTTATTAATCAAATAGTAACCGCAAGCCAAAAGCTGATCTGGGTATCGACCAACGGTACACCAATTTTTGACAGTGAAGATAATCTGATTGGATACCGGGGCGCTGATAACGATATAACCGAAAAAAAGCTGGCAGAAGAAGCTTTAAAAGAGAGCGAAGAGGCACTGAATTATGCCCAGCGAATTGCCAATATGGGAAGTTGGTCGCTTGACTTGGCAAACAACAAACTCACATGGTCGAAAAATTATTATCATTTACTTGGATTAACCCCTGAAACGCCGGGGGTCACCGACGATCATTTCATAAAAATGGTTCATCCGGACGACTCGCACAAATTGGATGAGAAACTTCAGGAAATACACCAGACCAAACAACCGGCAAGCTTCGATTTTAGATTGATCATGCCCGATGGCCAAATCAAATGGATTCAAAACAACATTGTACCCGTATTCGAGGGCGATAATCTGGTTTATTTAAACGGAGTAAATATTGATGTAACCGAAAAGAAGCTAACCGAAGAAGCATTGCGAATAAATGAAACCGCATTGAATCAGGCACAGGAGATTTCGAAGATGTGCAGTTGGGAATTAGACATGATCGCAGAAAAGATGACCTGGTCGAAGAATTATTACCATTTAATGGGAATTGCGAACGGAGCAGAAATGAAAACCGAATTTTTCGAGGAACGGGTTCATCCGGAAGATCTTCACATGGTATACGAAAAGCTGGAAGAAATGAAGGCGCTTAAGAAGCCCGTAACTTATGACATTCGGCTCCGGATGCCCGATAACGAATACCGGTGGATACAAAACAACATCGTTCCTGAATTTGAGAATGAAAAGTTGATACGTTTTAAAGGTGTAAATATCGATGTAACAGAAAAAAAACTGGCTGAAGAAAGTATTAAACAACAAAATGAACGTTTGAGTGCGATCATTGATGCCATACCTGATTTAATTTTCGTTTCAGATAGGGAAGGTACCTACCTTGAATATTACAATGCCACTGGTCAGGATATGTTTTACTCAGCGGATCAACTCATTGGATCAACCGTTCGTGATGTGTTTGAAGAGGAAACAGCAAATCTTCATATTCGTAAAATTAACGAATGCCTACAAAAGAAAGAATTGGTTACTTATGAATATTCCGCACCTAAAAATGGCACAGTTAATTATTTTGAAGCGCGGCTAGCCCCCCTTGGAAGTGACAAGGTCTTACGATTTATTAGAGATTTCACGCAGGAGAAGATAAAGGATACTGAAATAAAAAAACTATCGCTGGCAGTAGAACAAAGCCCGATAATTGTTGTAATTACTGATCTGAATGGCAATATCGAATATGTAAATCCTGCTTTTTCGGCAATCTCTGGGTACCAGTTTGATGAAGTTTTCGGGCAAAATACCCGAATTCTAAAGTCAGAGAATACAAATCCATCGGTTTATGAGGATTTGTGGAACACCATTTCAGTAGGTGGAGACTGGTATGGTGAATGGATTAATAAAAAGAAAAATGGAGAACTGTATTGGGAAAATGTTTCAATTACGCCAATTCGGGATGACAGCGGAAAAACGACGAACTACCTGGCAATAAAGCAGGACATCACTCAAAGGAAACAAACGGAGCAGGAAATACTTGATCTGAACGCCAATCTGGAAGCAAAAATAGTAGAACGAACGACAGAATTGGCGAATACCAATGAAAACCTTATCAATGAAATTGAAGGACGAAAACGAATTGAGGCTGCCTTAAGCGAAAGTGAAAAAAGCTACCGAACTGTAGTCGAAAATGTAAATGAAGTTATTTTCCAGACCGATACTGATGGATTATGGATTTTCCTGAACCAGTCTTGGGAAAAAGTAACAGGATTCAGCGTTCAGGAATCCATCGGACAGCTTTTTGTCAATTACGTTCATCCGGACGATCGGGCACGAAACCGGGAATTATTTGAACCATTGATTCAGCGAAAAAAAGATTATTGCAGACACGAAATCAGGTATCTCACCAAGGACGGAGGATTCCGATGGGTTGAAGTATTTGCAAGGCTCGGATTAAACGATAACGACGAAATTACAGGAACCTATGGAACTCTTCAGGATATAACCGTACGCAGGCAGGCTGAATTAGCCCT
>CAMDGL010000535.1 GCA_945897845.1 Chitinophaga pinensis
GCGATGCCCGATCGTTTCAACCGGGTTTTTGATGAGAAAGAATTGCCAATCTGGAATTTCAGTAAATGGAAACCCGATTTGGTGGTAATTAATCTTGGAACAAACGATTTCAGCACACAGCCTTTTCCTGATAAAACAGTTTTCAAAGCTGGTTATGAAAAGCTGATCAATGAAGTGAAAAAACAATATGGCGAAGTTCCTGTTTTTTGCATTGTTGGGCCAATGACAGACGAGCCATGCTACTCGTATGTAAAGGAAATGGTCGAAGATTTCAGATCGGTTTACCAACGCAAGAATGTTTATTTTGTTGGCATCCCCACTTCCCTGATGGATCCGGAAAAGGATCTCGGGTCGGATACCCACCCAAATTATTCAGGACAGCGAAAAATGGCCGCACATGTTTTACCGGTTATTTCAAGTATTCTTGAATGGGATTACGACGGAAAGGAGCTTTGACAGGAAGGCGATTTTCTAAATCGCCTCATTCATAGTCACTTTTTCAGCAATCAAGTCCATTCCTTTTTCGAAGTTGCGTTTCCCTTTTTGGGCATTGCTGTGACTGACAGGTCCGGCAATGCAACCGCCTTCGCAGGCCATCACTTCGATAAATTGTGCAGAAGCTTTTCCTTTCGAGAAGGCTTTCAGCAGATTAATTGATTTTTTATTCAGCCCGTCAACCGACAAGGTTTTCACATCAATCTGCAAACCCTGTTGTTTTATGGCGGCAATCACACCTCCTGAAAGTGCAAAACCACGTGCTTCACCGGCGATGTTTTCCATCACCAGTTCCTCACAATCAGCAGGCTTAATATCCATCGCTTCAAAAATGGCATCCAGCTCCGAAAAGCTCAGTACGTAATCCACAAATTCGTTGTCGATGCCTTCTTTTCGCTTGGCAACACATGGTCCGATAAAAACCGTTTTTGCTCCGGGATACTTCATTTTTGTGGTTGCCGCAGAATAATGCATCGGCGAACCCGTGTCGGAAACATAAGGTTTCAGGCCCTCAATGTGTTTGCGTGTCAGTTCAACGTACGAAGGGCAGCAGGAAGTTGTCATAAACGGAGCGCCTTCGCTCAATCGGTGCGCCAGTTCTTTGGCTTCGTATCTTGCAGTCATTTCGGCTCCGCGGGCTACTTCAACCACTTTTGCAAAGCCAATTTTCTCAATCGCTTTCAGCACTTTGGCCGGATGAACATCGTATTGTCCAAACAAAGCAGGAGCTACCAGAGCGATCACTTCTTCATTTTGCTTTATGCTTTTCAAAACGTCGATAAGGTTCGATACCTCGTATATGGATCCAAACGGGCAGGCATTCTGGCAACGTCCGCAGTAAATGCATTTGCTTTCGTCAATTTGCTCAATACCGTGTTCGTTTTTCGAAATGGCGTTCACCGGGCAAACTTCTTCGCAGGGAATTGGCACATAAACAATGGCATGATAGGGGCAGGCTTCCTTGCAAAGTCCGCAGTTAACGCATTTATCAGATTTTATTTCGGCTGCTCCCGAAGAGTTGAAACGAATGGCATTTTTCGGGCAGTTCATGATACACGGGCTGGCAACGCAGCCACGACAGATATTGGTAACAATGTAATTCACTTTTACGCACGAAGTGCAGGCCTCGTCAACCACAGTCAGTACTTTTTTTGAAGGCGCTTTCCGGTCAATGGCCATCCGGGCAAATTCAGACAGTGGTGTAAGTTCATCCTGTTCGTCTTCAATTCCAAGTCCCAGAATTGGCATCAGTTTGTACCTTACCACTGCACGTTCCTTGTAAATGCAGCAACGTCGCTGAGCGCTTATTTCGCGTGGTGACATTTCAAGTGGAATCCGGTCGATTCCTTCAATCAATTTTCCTTCATTAAAAAGCCGGACGACTTTTCGAACAAGTTGCCGGCGGATGATCATGGTATTATTTAAATAGGCCATTCGTGCTTTTTAGTACGCCGGCAAAGATAGACAGTGATTTTAAGTTAACAGAATGCTTAACTTAGATTTCAGGAAAACTTAATTTTTAGTTGAAGATAGCTTAAGTTTGACTCAAGATAATGGTTATTCATACTTTTTATAATTGTCGTCAATTTTATGCGCCAGATCAAAATCCTTGTGGGTGATTCCTTTAACTGAATGCGTGGACAGTGCAATTTTTACTTTATTGTAACTGTTGCTCCAGTCAGGATGATGATCCATTTTTTCCACTTCCAGCGCAATTGCGGTCATAAAAGAAAATGCTTCCACAAAGGTTTTGAACTTAAAATCTTTTTGGATAGCGGTTCCTTTTAAAGTCCAGTTTTTTAAATCAAGCGCCAGATACCCGGCCACTTCATCATTGGATAATGCTCTCATTTTAAAGTTTTTAATTGTTCCTGATTTGTTTGTGCAAATTTATTAAATCGTAATTTGAAACAAGTTTATTGCATGTTTTGTTTGCTTTGAATAGTACCTCGAACGGAGACAATACCTAAATATTTTCATAAAAAAACCAGGTAACTCATCGCGTTACCTGGTTTTTTTTCGTGCGCCTGGGGAAAGTTAGAGGATGGGCTACTTTTTACTTCATCTGTTCATTCCATTTTGAACGGTCGGGTGGAGTAGGGGAGTTCACCTTTTTTAAAGGGTTTTCCTGAAGCTGTTTCAGCAACACTTCCACCGCTTTTTCGATGCAGGGATCGATACCTTTTGCAAGTTGCTCGGGGCGGTCAACCACTTCGATGTCAGGAGAAACACCGATACCTTCGATGATCCACTCTTCGTTTTCGTCGTAAATTCCGAATCGCGGAACAGCAATGTAACCACCATCAACCAATCCTGCATTGCCCGACATGCCAACCAATCCGCCCCAGGTGCGGGTACCAATCAGTTGTCCCAAACCTTTTTTGCGGAAGTAATAAGGAAAAGCATCGCCGCCCGAGGATGAATAACCGTTCGTCAGCATTACTTTCGGGCCATCGTGCGCAACACCGGGAGTTTTCATGGACGATAATCCGTTGCGCTGCCAGTAGCTGAG
>CAMDGL010000536.1 GCA_945897845.1 Chitinophaga pinensis
AGAAGTTTTGCCGGATATGATAACATTACTTATATCACAGAAGAAACCATGACCGTTACCAATCCATTGGTAATCCCGGCCGGATTGACATTTAAGTCTGGAAACAGTGGTGGAAGATGGAATATACAGGGGAAACTTGACATACAGGGTACTGCTGAAAATCCTGTTGTATTTACCACTCAGGAAGATGACATGTACGGCAACCCAAAAGATTTGCAGCAAAATGGGCAGGCCGGACTTAATAACTACGGCAACTACTTTGTTTTCTACGACCAGGCAGATGATGCCAGCACAATTGATCATGCTTTATTCCGGTATTCCTATTCAAATTCAATACAGATGACCAATGCGTCACCCAAAATTCTAAACTCAACATTCCAAAATTTACCAAATCCCGGAATAGCGCTGGCTGGTTCAAGTACTCCTTCTATCAATGGTTGCACCTTCAACAACGCAGTCTTCCCGTTCACGACCTCACTGGTAACCTATCCGTTAGAAACAACCGGCAATATAATTTCGGGCACAACAGGAAGGGCCATCAGGGTTTCAGATGAAACGCTGACACAGAATGTAACGATGGCTAAACACGATTTTGCAGGAATTTCAAACATTCCATATTTCTTTCAATACTATACAGTTGGAACTGGAGCTAAACTCACCATCAACCCAGGTATTGTATGTAAATTTGGACTAAACGGCTATCTGAAAATCCAAAATGGATTAATCGCAAAAGGAGGTGATTCTCCCGACAGCACCATTGTATTCACTTCAGATCGTGATGACTTTTATGGTGGCGATACATACGCCGACGGCGATTCGAATCAACCAAACTCTTATTACTGGAAGGGAATCTATTTTTATAACGAAGCAATTGATGAGAATTGTTTACTCGAAAATTGCATCTTAAAGAATGCCTCCGATTATTATTATTCTCCGGAATATGTTCCTTATAATCAATACCGGTATGCAGCTGTTAATCTTGACAATGCTTCTCCAAGCATTAAAAACTGCCTTTTTGAAAGTAATTACTACGGAATTATTTCGAGAAATACTTCATTGCCAAAAATATCTAACTGCGATTTCGTTGGAACTGATCCAACTTATGGCTATGGTATAAACAACATGACCTCAACAAACACAGTGACTGCTACCAACTGCTGGTGGAACAGTAATACCGGGCCAAAGCATTCTTCAAATCCCGGAGGTTTGGGCGAGCGGGTTTCCGACAACGTTGTTTTTACACCATTTGCAACACAATTAGCCAAACCGGTTTTAGGCGATGTTAGTATGAACGGCGAAGTAAAACCATTCGATGCCTCGCTGGTTTTGCAGCACTCGGCCAATATCATCACATTAACGCCAAAGCAGGAAACTGTAGCCGATGTTAGCGGAAATGGAGTCATCTCTTCGTACGATGCTTCCCTGATTCTGCAATACAGTGTTGGGCTCATCAGCATGTTCGACCAATTGGGCACCAAGTCAGCCTCTATGAACGAACTGGCTTCCGTTTCATTCCCTGACCGGATCAGCGAATCGGCCAAAAAAACTTTCGAAATTCCACTGACCGTTTCAACTGCAAAGGGCATTAAAGCGCTGGATCTGAAATTCTCGATCAATACCAATCATGTTAAATTCCTTCGCATTAATAAAGAAAAATTATCTGCCGGAGTCAATGCCGAAGCCGGATGCAATATTCAGAAAGGTGAAATTGCCATTTCCATGGCTTCCGCCTATGATTTGCAACTGGTCAGTCAGCAAATTGTTCTCGAATTTGAATTTGTAGACTCGGGCATAACCGAATCAGAGTTTAACCTGACTACTGCCATGGCAAACGACGACTACCTTGCTGATATCCCAATTCCGGCGATCATCAGCAGTAAATCGGGAGCTACCGGACTTGGCGCACTATCGTTGTCGGAGCCGAAAATTTATACCGATCAGGATGGAATCCATACCCGGTTCGAACTCTCAAAATCAATCCAGGACTTATCATTCCAGGTGGTTGATTTAACCGGACGGATCGTATACAATAAGTCAATTAAGAATGTGAGTTCAGGTTCACAATATTTCATCCTGAATTATGCTGATTTTCAAAATCCTCAAAGAGGCATTTATATCCTGAATTTGCGTACTGATGACTTCAGTTATTCCAAAAAACTTCTGATAAAGTAAGCAACCCGAAAGATGGGATTTTGCCCAACCGGCACTTTCCTTTACGATGGACTGCAAGCATTTTAGATGAAACCGCATTCGTGCCATTGCATATTAAAAATTGAGAACAGGCATTTGTGCATTACTGGAAAAAGCACCAGACACTAAAATAAAATTTATACAGATGGACAAACTGATCAGATATATAATTGCCTCCTGCTTATGGACGTGGTGTTTTACACTGCTTAGTCCAGGGGCAGCGCAGGCGCAATCAACAGTGGGATTCAGCATTGAAGCAAAAACTGTTGTTGAAAAGGATACTTTCACTATAGCGATTAAAGCCTCCGACCTGCTCACAGGGAAAAACATTTATGCCTTCCGTTTTGGATTGACATACAATGCTGACTATCTTGAATTTCTTGGCATTGATTCAGTCGGAACAGTTTTAAAAAACTGGGACATCCCGACTTTCAGCAACCGGAACCGGGGAACAATAATCCTTGCAGGTGCCGGTACTTCAGTACTCTCCGGAAATGGCAATCTGTTTTACCTGAAGTTCAAAGCCCTGAGAGCTGGCGGAACCTACATTTCCAATATTTCAGGAGTTAGTTTACTAAACGAAGGCTCACCGAAAATGACACTTACCAATGCATACATTCAGGCAAATTCAAAATCCTATCCGGATATTTATCCCGACAATTACCAGTTGTTTGTCGGAGAAGAGATGCAGATGCATGTAAACGGGGGTGCGGCTCCGTATATTTATAATACCGTTGATACGGCAGTTGCGGTAATAAGCGATCAGACAAAGGTTAAAGCCAAAGGTCCGGGGTTTACCAAAGCTTATGTAAC